>JAGAIH010000376.1 GCA_017626655.1 Clostridia bacterium
ACTGCAAATAATTTTTATGGGAGGTGCCGATATCATGGCTAATGAAGTAAGAGTCAAGGTCACTCTGGTCTGCACTGAGTGCAAGCAGAGAAACTACGACACAATGAAGAACAAGAAGAACAACCCTGACAGACTTGAGCTTAAGAAGCACTGCAAATTCTGCCGCAAGCACACTCTTCACAAAGAGTCTAAGTGATTGGGAGGAATGAACATGTTTAAGAGCAACAAGCTGGCTATCCTGGCTGCTCTCCTGTCTCTCCTGATGCTGGTGTCCATGCTGGCTGTCGTCCCCGCTTTCGCTGAGGACGCCACCACCGCCGAGGAGACCACCGTCGCCGAGACCGTCGAGGCCACCGAGCCCGAGAGCTCCGAGGAGACCGAGGCAGGCACGAGTGCCGAGTCCTCCACCGAGAAGGGAACTGAGGCTTCTACCAAGGAAGAGACCACGACCGAGAACAAGGCCGAGGCTGAAGAGAAGAAGCAGCAGCGGACTCGCGGTATCATCAATCTGGTGGTCGGTGCGGTCATCCTGGTCGCCCTGATCGTCCTGATCGTGATCTACCGCGCGAAGATCCCCGCATGGTGGAAGGGTCTGAAGTCCGAGTGCGGCAAGATCACTTGGTGCCCCAAGGACAAGCTGAAGAAGAACGTATTCGTGGTCGTCATCATCATCCTCGTCATTGCCGTCGTCATTGGCGTGCTGGACGTTGTTTTCTCGGAAGGTATGATCCTTTTGGGTAAGCTGATCCGCTAATCAAAGGTGATACGACATGAGTGATATCGATGAGATGAACGTAGGCCCGCGGTGGTATGTGGCGCACACCTATTCGGGCTATGAAAGCAAGGTCAAGGCAAACCTTGAAAAGATCGTAGAGAACCGCGGTCTCGGAGACAAGATCTTCGATATCCGCATTCCCGTCGAGACCATCGTTGAAAAGAACGGTGATGTCGAGAAGGTGGTGGAGGTCAAGATCTTCCCCAGCTACGTCTACATCAAGATGGTCATGACCGATGAGAGCTGGCACGCCGTCCGTAACATTACGGGCGTGACCGGATTCGTGGGTCCCGGGTCCCGTCCCACCCCCCTGTCCGACGCTGAGGTCGAGGCTCTCAACATTGAGGAGGTCAAGGTCCGCCTGGCCGTGAACGTGGGCGACAACGTGCAGATCGTTGCCGGCCTGTTCGAGGGCTACACGGGTGTTGTCCAGTCGATCTCCGACGATCTGCGTAACGTCACGGTCCTGGTCAAGAGAGGCCGCCGCGATATGCCCGTCGAGCTGGAGGCATCTGCCATCAAGCCCGCCGACTGATCGTTTCGATCTACACTTTTTTACAGGGCGGAACCGCCCAACCCCGGACTCTACTTGAATCAGAGAGTCCCGTCTGCATCAAAATCCCCGTGAAAGGGGTGCGGAAACGGTGTGCTTAGCCGCGGCCGTGTCCGTCGTGGGAGGGAGAAAATACTGCCACTGGCAACTCTCCCGTACAAGTACCACATTTGGAGGTTCAATCATTATGGCTAAGAAAATTATGGGTTATATCAAGCTCCAGCTGCCCGCCGGTAAGGCTACTCCCCAGCCTCCCGTAGGTCCCGCTCTGGGTCAGTACGGTGTAGCTATCCCCGTGTTCACCAAGGAGTTCAACGAGCGCACCAAGAATGACATCGGTCTCATCATCCCCGTTGTCATCACCGTCTACGCCGACCGCTCCTTCACCTTCATCACCAAGACTCCTCCCGCTCCCGTCCTCATCAAGAAGGCTGCCGGTATCGACACCGCTTCCGCTAAGCCCAACAAGGACAAGGTGGCCAAGCTCACCAAGGAGCAGGTGCAGAAGATCGCAGAGACCAAGATGCCCGACCTGAACGCCGGTTCCCTCGAGGCTGCCATGAGCATGATCGCAGGTACCGCCCGCTCCATGGGTATCACGGTTGAGGACTAATTGAAGGAGGTATACGGAAATGGCTAAAGTTGGAAAGAAGTATGCCGACAGCGCAAAGCTGATCGACAAGAGCAAGATGTACGATCCCGCCGAGGCTCTGGCTCTGGTTTGCCAGACTTCCAAGGCAAAGTTCGATGAGACCATCGAGATCCACATCCGTCTGGGTGTTGACTCCCGTCACGCTGACCAGCAGGTCCGCGGTGCCGTCGTCCTCCCCAACGGTACCGGTAAGACCGCCCGCGTTCTGGTTTTCGCTAAGGGCGACAACATCGCCAAGGCTCAGGAGGCCGGTGCCGACTACGTTGGCGGCGTTGAGCTGGCTGAGAAGATCCAGAAGGAGAACTGGTTCGACTTCGACGTGGTCATCGCTTCCCCCGACATGATGGGTACCATCGGTCGTCTGGGTAAGATCCTGGGTCCTAAGGGTCTGATGCCCTCTCCCAAGGCCGGCACCGTCACCCCCGACGTGGCACGCGCTGTCCGCGAGGCTAAGGCCGGTAAGATCGAGTACCGTCTCGACAAGACCAACATCATCCACTGCCCCATCGGTAAGGCTTCCTTCGGTGCCGAGAAGCTTCAGGCTAACTTCGACACCCTGGTCGGCGCAGTCATCAAGGCTAAGCCCGCCGCTGCCAAGGGTCAGTATATCAAGTCCTGCGTGATCGCATCCACCATGGGCCCCGGCATCAAGATCAACCAGTCCAAGCTGAGCTGATTTTGAGTCAGGATTCATTGTAACTTGATAAGCAAAACCGCTGAGCGCTACGCTCGGCGGTTTTTTGTCGTATGGCGGGCATGTTAATGCTCCGTGGCGAAAGTCCACCGGGAGGTAGTTACCGACCAACCCGAAAGCGACTCCTAAGGTTTGCACCGTGAGGTGTAGGCTGAAAGAAGCGATAGGGAAATTATAGCCCGACGGACATGAATTCGGTGCAAAGGCGTAATAGGCAGATAAGGTGGCCAGAGGCAACGAAGTCCAAAAGGTAACCGTAACCCTATTGCGTAAACCGAGGAGGAAGACCCAAGCAAGCTCCTTGCTTGCGGAAAGAGTATAGACTTATCCCGTGAGGTCTTGCCGACGGAGACATCAGCAGTAACAACGAACGGCAAGAAGTCAGCAGAGACCATAGTACTAAGGGAACTCGGAGTCCCCACGGTCATGGACAGAGTGATCGAACAAGCGATAACCCAAATCATAACGCCCATGTTTGAACCGTCGTTTCACGAGAACAGTTACGGATACAAGATAAAGAAAAGGCTTTTACCACAAGGGTTTTCGTGATATCTCGTATCTTGTATCTTTGAATCTTACCGTAAAATCCCAATTTGAAAATTTCCTTACATCGTGCACCGACCTTGTATTCCCGCTCCGCCGCCCTTTCATATTGCACGATTTGCCTGCCATCCAAAAAGGTTTTTTCGCGAATCCCCTAAAATCTCCCCGAAGCTCTTGCAAATCCGCGAAATATGTGCTATAATAATATGAATATCTGTATACTTCCTCGCGAGATTGGGGAGAAGGAGGCCGCCATGTGGCTTTGTGTAGACCGTATCGAGGGAGACACCGTGGTATTGACCGACGAGAGCGAAAAGATCTACCGCCTGAGGATCGCGGACTATGCGGCCCTGACGGGGAAGGACCCCGCCGAGTCGGATGTGCTGACCGCCGAGACAGAGGGGGACCGTATCCTCTCCGCCGCCTACGACAGCGGGGAGACCGCCGCCCGCAAGGAGGCCGCCCGCAAGCGGCTGAACCGCCTCTTCGGCAAGAAATAACCGACGGAAAACACCCGATCGAATACCATTATTACGAAACGAACAGGAGACTATCATGAACGGTATCGGTACCTGGAATCTTGTATCCTATCTGATTGGAAAGTTGGGCGTGGAGGGGACTCCCGCCGCTACCGCCGTTACCATAGGCGGTATCCTCCTCTGCATCGTCATCCCCTACCTCCTGGGGAGCCTGAACTTCGGGGTCATGATCTCCCAAAGGCACTATAAGGATGACGTCCGTACCCACGGAAGCGGCAACGCGGGCGCCACCAATATGCTCCGCACCTTTGGCTGGAAGGCTGCCGTGCTGACCATGGCGGGGGATATGCTCAAGGCCGTGGTGGCCGTGGGGCTGGGCTACCTCATCGTGGGCGTCAACGCCCAGATCACCGACGTAAACGGGGTGTCCTACCGCATGGTGGATCAGTTCGGTGCCGCCATCGCGGGTCTCTTCGTCATGCTGGGCCATATGTTCCCCATCTTCTTCAAGTTCAAGGGCGGTAAGGGCGTGGCCACCTCGGGCATGGTCATTCTCATGCTCTCCCCCATCACCGCGGCGATCTGCCTGGTGGTCTTTCTCATCGTGGTCATCGGTACCCGCTACGTCTCCCTGGGCTCGGTCATGGGGCTTTCCCTGTTCCCCATCGTCCTCAACGCGTGGTCCCACGCCTACGACCCGCCCCGCAACGCCACCGCCTGCATGATCTCGGTGGTCATGGCGGTTCTGGTGGTCTTCATGCACCGCGAGAACCTCAAGCGCCTGGCCAACCGCACCGAGTCCAAGATCTCCTTCAAGAAAAAGCCCGCCGAGGCACCCGCGGAAGCCGCCGAGGCAGTCCCCGCCGAGCCCAAGCCTAATCTGGGTAACGACCCCACCGCCAAGCGGGAGGGCAACAAAAAGAATAAGTCCAAGAAATAATTCCGCAACCGAATTATCCCAAGCGAAAGGAGACCGCCCATGGTAGCCGCTACCGAAAGCCTCACCCCCGCCGCCGCCCTGGCGGCCCTCATAGCCGACGCCGCCGCGGCCGAGATCCTTTCCAAGGCGGTGTTCTCCAAGCCCCGCGATAAGGCCGTGTCCCGCGTCACCCTCACCCTCAAGCGGGTCAAGGGGGAGACCGTCCTCCAGCGGGAGACCCTGCGGGTGGCCGACGTGGCCGACACCGAGGTCAACGGCAAGAAGCCGATCCATGCCTCCCAGGAGAATATCCGCCTCCCCGACGCCCCCGCCGTCCTGTCCGCTCTGGTGGGTGAGTTCGATCAGATCAACCTCATGACCACAGCAGGAAGCTGCGAGCTACGCCGTTCCAAGGGGGGCAAGGAGACCCTGCTGGGCGCTATCCCCATCCAAAAAGCCCTGAACGGCGGGGATAACACCCCCAAGAAGATCACGGTCGGCGGCAACGACAAGGCTAAGCGACGGATCCTGTCGGGCGCCGAGCCCTTCCTCGTGGAGCTGGGGGTCAGCGACCAGAACGGACGCGTCCACGACAAAAAGCAGGCCAAGTACCGCCAGATCAACCGCTTCCTGGAGCTGATCCGGGACGTGGAGAACCACCTCCCTTCCGAGGGGACCCTCCACATCGCCGACCTCTGTTGCGGCAAGAGCTACCTCTCCTTCGCGGTCTACCACTACTTCACCGCCATAAAGGGCCGCGCCGTCCGGATGGTAGGCGTGGACATGAAGGCCGAGGTCATGGCCGAGTGCGATGCCATCGCCCGCAACCTGGGCATGGAGGGCCTGTCCTTCGTCTGTGGGGACGTCACGAGGTACGAGTTCCCCGAGGGGGCGCAGGTCCACATGGTCATCTCCCTCCACGCCTGCGATATCGTCACCGACATCGTCCTGGACAAGGCCGCCGAGTGGGGGGCCAAGGTCATCCTCTCCACCCCCTGCTGTCATCACGACCTCAACCGCCGTCTGAACAGCCCCGCCCTGGGCTTCGTGGCCCAGCACTCCATGCTCCGTCAGAAGCTCTGCGATGCCGCCACCGATGCCCTCCGCTTGAAGAAACTGGAGGCGAACGGCTACGACGTCACCGCCTTGGAGCTGATCGACCCCGAGGAGACCCCCAAGAATGTCATGCTCCGCGGGATTCGCAAGTATGATCCGAAGTCCTCCCGCTGCCGTAAGGCTGCCGAGGAGTATATGGCCGCCTATGAGTTCCTCACGGGCGAGAAGATCGAGCTGTAAATTGGGGTTTGTCGGTGAGGTGACCGCGTCCTTTAGCCTTCCCCAGCGGGGAAGGGGGACCGCGAAGCGGTGGATGAGGAGAGCCGCACACAGAAGCCTTCCGGTTGTGAATTCTCGCTGATAGACAAGGAAAAAGATGACGCCAAGAAGGTAATCTGAAATTCACTCTCCTCATCCGTCACCCGCTAAAGCGGGTGCCACCTTCCCCGCTGGGGAAGGCATCTCGCTTCGCTCGAGAACGAGAGAACCCACCGCTAAACCCAA
>JAGAIH010000377.1 GCA_017626655.1 Clostridia bacterium
GCCCGCGTTCACGGTGACCGTGCCGCCGCTTATCTCCAGAGAATCGTTGGCGCGGATGCCCACGCCCGCTGACGTGACCGTGACGGTTCCGCACTTGATCTTGAGATCGTCCTTGGTGTTGATGCCCTTATCGGCGTTGCCCGTGATATGAAGCTCGCCCTCGCCCTCGAGGACCAGATCCTCACAGGAGTAGATACAGGCGTTGGGGTAGATCTCTCCCTCCACCTGCTCCTCGTCGGGAACGACATAACCCGAGCCGTCCGAGAGAAGGTTCACCGAGCCTCCCACGGTGGAGATGACCACCTTCTTGGGGGCAGATCTCACCAGCACCGCGGGCCCCGCAAAGCAGGACAGCGAAACGCCGTTGAGAAGTAGGGTAACGTTTCCTTCATCGGCTGTATCCACGATGAGCTGCCCGTCCGACAGCGTGCCGCTGACGAGGTAAGTCCCGGCGCGGACCACAGTCACAACAGAGCCTTCTGCAACTGCGCCCGCACCGATGACGTTGACGGTTTCCCCCAAAGTGATAACGGTTTCGTTTGTAGGCTCATAGGAGCCCGCGGTAGGTGTATCGACGGTGACCGCCTCGGGTGCGGTCTCGGGTTCAACGGAGACGTCGGCGTTGCCCGTTGTCGGTTCGATGACGGTGCCGTTCACCACCACGGTGGCGGCGGTGGAGTCGGAGCCTTGGCTGTCGGAATGATCCTTTTCTCCCTCCTGTCCCTTACAAGCGGTCAGTAGGGTAATTGTGACCGCGAGAGCCAGACAGGCGGAGGCGTAACGGGAACGCTTCATAGGTATTTACTTCCTTTTCCTGGTTTACGCCACCAGTATACCCCCACTCTGTGTAAATCAAAAGAACGGAATTTTGAAAAAATTTGAAACTTTTGTGAAGATTATAAGAATGCAAGACCGTTTGGATGAAAATAAAACCGAACGGATCTCGGCTTTTTTGAAAGGATAGCGATATGAAACTGACACTTGTGGCCACCTGTATGTTCGGCCTGGAAAAGCTCCTCGGGGAGGAGATCGACGCCCTGGGACTCAAGCGCCTGGACACCATGGACGGGCGGGTGACCTTTGATGGAACCGAGGCGGATATCCCCCGCGCCAACATCAACCTGCGCTGTGCCGAGCGGATCTTTGTCCACCTGGGTGCTTTCCCCGCGCGGAGCTTTGCCGAGCTGTTCGACGGCGTGAAGGCTCTCCCCTGGGAGGACTGGATCGGCCGCGCCGACGCCTTCCCCGTAAAGGGCCACTCCATCAAGAGCGGCCTGACCTCCCTCCCCGACTGCCAGAGCATCGTCAAGAAGGCGGTGGTGGAGCGGTTGAAGGAGAGGTACGGCATCTCCTGGTTTGAGGAGACGGGGGTCAAGTATCAGATCGAATTCTTCATCTTTAAAGATATGGCCCATCTCATGATCGACACCTCGGGGGTGGCCCTGCATAAGCGAGGCTACCGCCCCGAGGCAGGCGCCGCCCCCTTGCGGGAGACCCTGGCCGCCGCCCTGGTCATGACCGCCCGTCCCCGCGAGGACATCCTTTTCTGGGATCCCTTCTGCGGCTCGGGCACCATCGCCATCGAGGCGGCGATGATGATGACGAACACCGCGCCGGGTCTCGGGCGGAAATTCGCGGCGGAGGAATTCTACGATCTGCCGGAGA
>JAGAIH010000378.1 GCA_017626655.1 Clostridia bacterium
AATAGTTTATCCTGGCTAACGAAAAGCACGAGCCGAATACCTTCCCCTCGGGGGAAGGGGGACCGCGTAGCGGTGGATGAGGGTCCCCCTACCCAATTCCACTCTGTTCCGTCAGACCGACAAACCCAAATTTGAAATCTCCGCTGAAAGGAGTTATCCATGAATCATCCCGTAACCCTTGACGGGATCCGTTCCTTCGTTCAAGATCATACGCTGACCGAGCTTTGCGGTAGACTGGATACTCTCTCTGACCTCTTGGTGGATGATCCCGCCACTTTTCTTGAACTGGTATGCAAGAGCGAATACTACGTTGATAACGTGATCTGGTGGGAGCACGCTCTCATAGAAACGGGGTCGACCCTGGGGCTTGGCGGTCCTCGAGATCCCCATGATCCCTCGCACTTTTACTCAGAGACCTATCTGGACGACAGATTCTCCCCCGATACCACCCTCGACGAATACCTTTGCTACATGACCGCCATCCGCGAAGCCCACCCGAATCTTGTCTTGCATCCCGGGTTCTTGTTGCTTCCTCGCGCAGAAAAAACATAGAATCGAGAAACACTATGTCTACCACCATCTACCTCGATAACTCCGCCACCACCCCCCTCTGCCCCGAGGCGCTGACCGCCATGATGCAGGCCATGGGGCACTACGGCAACCCCTCCTCCCTCCATGGTTTGGGGCAGGAGGCCCATACCCTTCTGAACCGCGCCCGCGCACAGGTGGGGGCGGCTTTAGGCGTCAAGGCAGTCAAGCCCAATGAACTCATTTTCACCTCCTGCGGCACCGAGGCCTCGGCCCTGGCCATCTACGGCACCGTCTACGCCAAGCCCCGCCGCTTCGGTAAGCGCATCATCACCACCGACTGCGAGCACCCCTCGGTGGAGGAAGCCATGAAGAAATTGGAGGCTGACGGCCTCGAAGTGGTGCGGATTCCCACAAAAAACGGGGTTTTGGATACCGAAGCCGCTATTTCCGCTCTGAACGAGCCCACCATCCTGGTCTCCATGATGATGGTCAACAACGAGACGGGTGCACATTTTGACGTGGCCAAGGTCTTCGCCGCCGCCAAGGCAAAGGACAGCCGTACCGTCACCCATTGCGACGCGGTGCAGGGCTTTCTGAAGGTCCCCTTTACCCCCGCCTCTATCCACGCCGACCTGGTTACCATCAGCGCCCATAAGATCCACGGCCCCAAGGGCGTGGGGGCGCTCTACGTCCACCCCGACATCACCAAGACCAAGCGCATCACCGCCTACCTCACGGGCGGCGGCCAGGAGAGCGGCCTGCGGTCGGGCACCGAGAACGTCATCGGCATCTGCGGCTTCGGCGCGGCGGCCCAGGCGGGCTACGCCACCAGAATGGCGGACTTTGCCAAAATGACCGCCCTCCGCAACCGTCTGGAAGGGAAGCTCCGGGACATGGGGGTGCAGATGAACATCCCCGCCGGGGACCGCGCTCCCCACATCCTCAACCTAACCCTCCCCTCCATCAAGTCCCAGACCATGCTCAACTACCTCTCGGCCCAGGGCATCTGCATCTCCAGCGGCTCGGCCTGCTCTTCCCATTCGGTGAAGATCAGCCCCTCCCTGGCCGCCTTCGGCCTGTCGGCTCATGAGGCCGATTGTTCCCTCCGCGTCAGCCTCTCGGCGCAGAACACCGAGGATGAGGTGGACGCTTTGTGCGAGGCCCTGGGGAAGGGAATTGCCAATTTGGTGAGAATCCGCAAATAACAAAAAACGACCCGAAAGGACACACCATCCCTTCGGGTTATTTCTATTCAATTCTTCCCCAGCATCTCCCACTCTCTCCAATCCGGCAGCACCCTTGCCACCTCCCGCCAAAATCGGTCGGAGTGATTCGCCTCCAGAAAGTGGCACAACTCATGCACCACCACGTATTCTATGAAGGCCACGGGATACTCGCAAAGCCGCGACGAGAAATTCAGATACCCCTTGGCCGCCGAGCAGCTCCCGTGGCGGGTCTTCATAACCTTGACCCGGATGGCCTTGGGGTATGGTACACCTCGGGCGGCGAAGAGGGGGTAATACCGCTCCACCAGAGCCGTCACCAGCTTGCGGGTCTCGGCGATCTCAAAGGTCTCGATGGCGGCGGCCCGCATATCGGGATCGTAGGGGTCGAACAGGAAGACGGTCAGACGGCGGTTCACCATATCGGCCTCCACACGGGCGGGAAGCTCGGATCGCCAGACCACCTCCAGCTTGCCCCCCAGATAGGGCAGGGAATCACCTACCGCCTCGGCCTGCGGGTGTGCCTCCGCACGCTTCTCCATGCGGGACAGAGCGGCCAACACCCACTCCTCGCGGTCGCGGAGAAAGGCTTCCGCCTCGGCCACCGTGGCGCGCTTGGGGATGGACAGATGCACCGATCCGTCGCGACGCACGCGGAGGTTGATGTGCTTCACCGCCTTGCGCTCCAGCTCGAAGGTCAGGGGGCGGCGGGAGTGGGGGAGGGTAACGGTGCGGATCTGGATAGGGGACATGGCAAGACTCCTTTCGGGGGATGGATATAGTGTAGCACGGGAATGGCGGAAAGTCAAGCCGAAAGTTACGGAATGTTCACAGAATCTTGCGCCGCTTTTCATCCCAATACCGAAAAAGTGTGATATAATGAGAAAAAAGAGGAGGTATGAGATATGACTTTCAAAAAAATATTCGTCTTGTGGTCGCTTCTCGCGATATGGACACTGTGCTTCGTGTCCTGCGATCAAACGACTCCTCCCCCCACCGACAGCGAGGCATGCGCCCATGTTTTCAGCGAGTGGGATACCGCCGTCCCTCCCACCTGTACCCAGATGGGACTTCTGAAGCGGGTCTGTACCCTCTGCGGAGCCGAGGAGACCGCGCCCACTCTCTCCACTTCCCATGACTATGAGATCAAGCCCGCCATCGCTCCCACCTGTACCGAGGCGGGGGCTACCACAGGCATCGTCTGCCGTGCTTGCGGTCTGGTGGCGGAGGAGCAGCTGACCCTCCCCGCCACGGGACATACCGAGATCATAGACCCCGGCAAGGCCCCCACCTGTACCGCGGAGGGGCTGAGCGACGGCAAGCACTGCACCAAGTGCGGTGAGGTCACGGTGGCCCAGACCCCCGTCCCCGCCATGGGTCACGCCGAGATCACCGATCTGGGCAAGGAGGCCACCTGTACCGCGGAGGGCCTGACCGAGGGCAAGCATTGCTCCAGGTGCGGTGAGATCACCGCCGCCCAGACGATCATTCCCGCCAAGGGACACACCGAGGAGACCATTTCGAGTGTGGAGCCTACCTGTACCGCTCAAGGATTTACCGAGGGCATCCGTTGCTCGGCCTGCGGCAAAACCCTGTCAGGCTGTGAGACCGTCCCTGCCAAGGGCCACACCGTGGTCATCGACCCCCGCGTAGAGCCTACCTGCACCGAGGACGGCCTCAGCGAGGGCCAGCATTGCTCGGTGTGTGGTCACATCCTCTACCGGCAAGTCGTGCGCCCTGCCACGGGCCATACCGAGACCGTCACCGCAGGCAAGCCCGCCACCTGTACCGAGGAGGGCCTGACCGAGGGCAAACACTGCGCCAAGTGCGGTGAGATCACCGTCCCCCAGACGATCATTCCCGCCAAGGGCCACACCGAGGTCATAATCCCCCGCGTAGAGCCCACCTGTACCGAACAGGGCATGACCGAAAGAGTGACCTGCTCGGTCTGCGGAGCTACCCTTTCGGGCGGTACCCCCCTGGCCGCCCTGGGCCACGCCGCGGTGACCGATCCCGGCGTAGCGCCTACCTGTACCGAGGAGGGACTCAGCGAGGGCAAGCATTGCTCGGATTGCGGTGAGATCCTGACCGCCCAAAAGCCCCTGGCCGCCCTGGGCCACCACGCCGTCGCCATCCCCATGAAGCCCGCCACCTGTACCGAGGGCGGCCTCACCGAGGGAAGCCTGTGCGACCGCTGTGACAGGATCCTGACAGCCCAGGTCCCCACCGCTCCCCTGGGTCACGACTACAACGAGAGCGGTCTCTGCACCCGTTGCGACAGCTCCCTGGCCAGCGTAGGTCTGGAGTTTGATCCCGCGCCGGACGGCACCTGCTACGTCTCGGGCATCGGCAGCTGCACCGACACCCACATCCGCGTTCCCCGTGTGTCCCCCGACGGCGCTACCGTGGTGGGGATCTACAGCGAGGCCTTCTACGGAGCCAAGGGCCTGACCGCCGTTACCGTTCCCAATACGGTGACCTCCCTCGGTAGCCTCCTTAGCTATCTGGATGCCTCGGTGGAGGTCTACTTCCAGGGCAGCCGTACCGAGTGGCTCGCCATCACCGCGCATGAGGAATACACCTACGACGTCAAGACCCGCTACGTCCATTGCGCCGACGGCGACGTCTTTATGTGCAATTCCTCTGCGGAGGATCCCCGCTTCGCTTTCACCTCCAACGGCGACGGCACCTGCTACGTCAGCGGCATCGGCACCGCTACCCGCGGTGTGATCCCCCGCTACTCTCCCGCGGGCGATCTGGTCACCGCCATCGGCGAGGGCGCTCTGAAGGGGATGGACTGCATGGTGGTGGGCATCCCCGACAGCGTGACCCGCATCGAGGCCAATGCCTTCCAAAACGCGGGCTTTGAGACCATCTCGATCGCGGACTCGGTCACCTACATCGGAGACCGCGCCTTCTATCAGCTGAGCTATTCCTGGGCGACCCAGGAGGTCTGCGATGCCATCGGACGGCTGACAAACCTGACCTACCTGGGCAAGTACGCCCTGGCGGTCAGCTCGGGCGAGGGGGGGCTCTCCCTGGTCCTGCCCGAGGGAGTGACTACGGTGGAGGACGGCCTGCTCTCGGGGGGCTACTACTGCGACCGTACCCTCACCATCCCCAAGAGCGTGACCTACATCGGCAAGAGCATCTTCGCGGGCTGGCGCACCAACGCCACCATTACCTACGGCGGCACCGTCACCGAGTGGCGCGCTCTGGAGAAGCACGCGGACTGGAACAGCGAGATGTACCCCATCACGATCACCTGTACCGACGGTCAGGTGGTCACCGAGGATCGTCATACTCCTCTGTAATGAGCCCCATCCGTATGCGGGACGGTCATGCCTTCGCGTGGCCGTCCCTTTGAATTTCGCGGATGTTCATCTTGTATTCACAACAAGGGGGTATAATAAAGGAAAACATACTTGATTTTTCAAGAAAGGAGGCTCCTATGAGATTCTTCCGCAAGCTCCTCTCCCGCATGGTGCTGGTCAGCCTGGGCATCGCCATCCAGCTGGTCTGGCTGTTCCTCATTCTGTTCTACCTGTCCGACGCCTATCTTCCCATCGCCTTTTTCTTCAGCCTCATCAGCCTCCTGGCGGTGATCTACATCATCAATCGCCCCGGCAATCCCCAGGTGCAGATGGCCTGGATCGTCCCCATCCTGGTCTTCCCCCTTTTCGGCGGCATCATCTTCTTCATTTCGGGCGGCAAGAGACCCAAACGCAAGCTCCGCCGTGCCCTGGACCGCAGCGGGGAGATGCTGAAGCCTCTCCGTAAGGGGAACGTGCCGTCTCCCGAATCCGATGTTCCCACTCCTCCCGCCGACCGCTACCTGGAGGGCCAATGCCACTACCTGGACAGCCGTGGCTTTCCCGTCTACCGCGATACCGCCGCCGCGTACTACTCCGACTGCCGCGAGGGCTGGCAGAAGCTGCTGGAGGACCTCCGATCCGCCGAGAAATTCATTTTCATGGAGTACTTCATCTACCGCCCCGGCGCCATGTGGGATCCCGTGCTGGAGATCCTTCGGGAAAAGGCCGCCGCAGGGGTGGAGGTCCGTTTGATCTACGACGACGTAGGCTCCATCAATTACCTCCCCCGCGACTACTACAAACGGCTGGAGGCCATGGGCATCCGCTGTATCGCCTTCAACCGCTACAAGCCCGTCTATGCCGTGGTCATGAACCACCGCGACCACCGCAAGATCACGGTGATCGACGGCCATATCGCCTACACGGGCGGCATCAACTTCGCCGACGAGTACATCGGGGAGGAGATCCGCTTCGGAGAGTGGAAGGACAACGTCCTGCGCCTTTCGGGCGAGGCCGTGCGGAGCATGACCCTCCTCTTTTTGGAGATGTGGAACGCCTGCCGTCCCACCGATACCGCCGAGTCCGCCGCCGCCTTCATGCCCGACCCCGCCCGCGTGGAGGGGATCGCCGCCGACGGGTGGGTCCAGCCCTACGGCGACTCCCCCGTGGACAGCGAGATCCTGGCCGAGAACGTCTACCTCAATATCATCAACCAGGCCACCCGCTACGTCTACATCTACACCCCCTACGTGGTCATCGACTACGAGATGACCCGCGCCCTCTCCCTGGCCGCCCGCCGAGGGGTGGACGTCCGCCTGGTGGTCCCCGCCATCCCCGACAAGAAGATCGTCTACCACCTGGGCAAATCCTACTTCCCCGAGCTGATCGAGAACGGAGTCAAGGTTCTGCGCTTCACCCCCGGCTTCATCCATTCCAAGGTCTTCCTGGCCGACGACCGCCAGGCCGTGGTGGGCTCCATCAACCTGGACTACCGCTCCCTGACCCTCCACTTCGAGAACGCCTGTATGTTCGTGGACCACCCCGTCCTCCCTGCCATCAAGGCCGACTTCGAGGAGACCTTCCCCCGCTGTGAGACCGTTACCGTAAAGAAGCGCCGATCGAGCTTCTTCTACGATCTTTACCTCGGCCTCCTGCGCCTCTTCGCGCCTCTGATGTGATCCCCATCCGCCCGCCCCGCCCCGACGCGAGGCGGGTCTTGTGTTTTTTCCACAATTCTGAGGGGGAAGTTTCTCACTTCCTATCAATTGCAGGATGGAGCAAAATATGGTATAATGACAGTACCCCGTACCGCCGCGACCGAAGCGGTACCCCTGGCGCGACTTTGCGCCGAAAGGAGTCATTATGAAGAGATACGGAAAGCTTTTGGCCCTGCTCCTCGCCATCCTGATGGTGGGAGCCGCCGCCGCCACCACCCTGGTGGGTATTCTGCCCGCCGCCGCCGAGGGAAACATCCGGTCGGATTCCCCCCAGAAGATGGACGCTTGGTCGTCAAGCGCCGCAGGGCGAGGCCCCCAGCAGGTGGCCGAGGGCTCGGTCTACGGCATCCGCATGAGCTACGGCGCTCCCTTTGACGGTGTAGAGGTCTCCATGCCCACCTGGAGCACCAAGGACTCCGCCGCCACCCTGTCCATCTACAAATGGAACGAGGGCTTTGAGAAAACCATCGCAGGCGAGCCCATCGCCAAGCAGGTCTTTGACCCCGCCAAGGATAACGCCTTCAATAAGCTCTCCTTCGACGAGCAGCCTGCGGGTGAGTACCTGGTGACCATCTCGGGCGTTCGTGGCCAGGTGGGCGTCTGGAAGTCCAACGTCACCGTGGGCAAGGGCTTTACCTACATGGACGGCGCCGAGACTCAGGCTGACTGGGAGATGCGGGTCTACTTCACCAAGACCCCCGTGGAGCCCTTCTTCCCCTGCGAGAGTGCCAATGCCGTCAGCGGTGACCACGTCCTGCCTCCCGAGTCCGAGATCCCCGCGGACAGCCTGCTGAATACCCACAAGGTCATGCCCGATACCTGGGTCTTCACCGACGGTCTGGGCAGAGTTTCGGTGACCAACGCCGAGGTGGGCGACCCCAAGGAGGACAAGACCCTGGCTATGTTCTACTGGACCTGGCACACCAAGGCCATGGCCGCCGCCGGCTACACCGACACCACCAAGCTTCTGGAGAAGTACCCCGAGGCCAAGAACGACTATAACCACGCCGCCTGGACGGGCACGGGCCACTACTGCTTCTGGAACGAGCCCATCTACGGCTTCTACACCACCGAGGATCCCTGGGTACTCCGCCGCCACGCCGAGCTGCTGGCCAACGCGGGCGTGGACGTCATCTTCACCGACAACACCAACGGCAACATGACCTGGCGCGCCTCCTACATGGCCCTCTACGAGACCTGGGACGACGCCCAGAAGAACGGTGCCGTAGACGTCCCCAAGGTCTCCTACCTCCTGCCCTTCGGCGCCAACGAGGGCTCCAAGGATCAGCTGGAGAGCCTGTATCTGGACATCTACCGCCCCGGCAAGTACCAGAATCTGTGGTTCTATTGGGACGAGAAGCCCATGCTCATGGCCCATACCGGCAACATCAGCAAGGGCAATAACCTGGGCAAGGAGATCCTCTCCAACTTTACCTTCCGAGGCGGTCAGCCCGGCTACCGTGTGGACTCCACCGCCGCCAAGCAGTGGGGCTGGCTGTCGGTCTTCCCCCAGGCACTCTACTCCACCCGCGGTCAGAAGGGCGTGGAGAAGGGTGAGATCGAGCAGATGACCGTAGGCGTGGCCGTCAACCACAACTACGTCACCAAGGAGATCACCGCCATGAACGGCGTCAACGTCATGGGCCGCTCCTACACCACCGACTACGAGAACCGCTACGACGTGGAGGGCGCCGAGGCCTCCAAGTGGGGCTACCAGTTCTCCCAGCAGTTCGACTACGCCCTGGAGGTGTCGCCTCCCGTCCTCTTCGTCACGGGCTGGAACGAGTGGCACGCCTGGCGTCAGCCTAACCCTTGGGGCGGCGCCAACTCCCAGGTCAACAACGCCCTGGTGGACCAGTTCAGCGACGAGTTCTCCCGCGATCTGGAGCCCTCCAAGGGTGCCTTGCAGGATCACTACTACTACCTCTTCGTCAACTACGCCCGCAAGTACAAGGGCGTAAACCCCATCCCCACCCCCAGCGTCAACGCCACCATCGACCTGACCGCGGGTGCCGACCAGTGGAAGACCGTGGAGCCCTACTACGCCGCCTACATCGGCAACACCTTTGACCGCGACTGCACCGGCTACGGCGACACCAAGTACACCGAGACCTCGGGCCGTAACGACATCATCGGCGCCCAGGTGGCCCGCGACGGCGAGTTCGTCTACTTCCTGGTGGAGTGCAAGGACGACATCACCCCCTATACCGACTCCCTGTGGATGAACCTCTACCTGGACACCGACCAGGCAAAGCAGGGCTGGAACACCTTCGAGTACGTTCTGAACAAGACCGCCGCCTCCGCGGATACCCTGGTCCTGGAGAAGTTCACCGCCGACAACGATTACAGCAAGACCGAGAAGGTGGCCGACGTGGAGTACAAGCTGGACGGCCGTTACCTCACCGTCAAGATCGCCAAGTCCGACCTGGGACTTTCCGGCAGTGACTACACCATCAACTTCGCCTGGACCGACAACGTCCACGACGAGGGCGACTACGGGAAGTTCAGCGGCGATATCCTGGACTTCTACACCTCGGGTGACGTAGCCCCCGGCGGCCGCTTCAAGTACAGCTTCATCTCCACCGCGGAGAACAGCGGTGAGCCCGCCGAGACCACCCCCGAGACCGAGCCCGCCACCGATCCCGAGGAGACCCCC
>JAGAIH010000379.1 GCA_017626655.1 Clostridia bacterium
GAAGTACCCCTACGTCACCTTCACCCTGGGCACCGCCTCCCTCCACCATTTCCCCAAGGTCCTGTGGGATGTGATGGAGCAAAAGCGCCGCTTCATCACCACGGAGTCCGAGGAGGATTTCACCAGGACCGTCGCCGAGGGCGCCCCCATCCGCCGCGAGTCGGGCTACCGCGCCTGGGTCTCCATCATGTACGGCTGTAACAATTTCTGCTCCTACTGCATCGTGCCCTACTGCCGAGGCCGTGAGCGGAGCCGCGCCAAGGAGGACATTATCCGCGAGGTGCGTGAGCTGGTGGAGGCGGGCTACCGCGAGATCACTCTGCTGGGGCAGAACGTCAATTCCTACGGCAAGGGTACTGACTGCGACTTCGCGGATCTGGTGGCCGAGCTGGACACCATTGAAGGCGACTGGTGGCTGTCCTTCATGACCTCCCACCCCAAGGACGCCTCCCGCAAGCTCATGGACGTCATGGCCGCAGGGAAGCACATCGCCCACCGCTTCCACCTTCCTTTGCAATCGGGTAACGATCGAGTGCTGAAGGCCATGAACCGCCACTACGACATGGCGAAATACCTGGACACCGTCACCTATATGCGGGAAAAAATGTCCGATATAGTCATCACATCCGACATCATCGTGGGCTTCCCCGGGGAGACCGAGGAGGAGTTCCGGGATACCTTGAAGGCATTGGAGACGGTGCGCTTCGATATGCTCTACTCCTTCATCTACTCCCCCCGGAAGGGTACCCCCGCCGCCGAGATGGAGCAGGTCCCCGACGTGGTCAAGGGCAACCGCTTTGACCGCCTGCTGGCCACCCAGAACGCCATCGCCGCCGAGAAGAACCTCCCTATGGAGGGGAAGACGGTCCGCGTCCTCTGCGACGGGGTCAGCAAGGCCAACCCCTCCGTCTACAGCGGCCGCACCGAGGGAGGGAAGATCGTCTTTTTCGGCGGGACACCCGATATGACGGGCCATTTCGTGCATATCCACATCGAAAGGACCGAGGCGTTTGCCCTGTGGGGAAGCGTCGTTTCCGACGATGGGAAATAATAAATATTAAGAAAAAAAGGAGAATAGATCCATGGAAAACAACACCAACATCGAAAAGAAGAACGTATTCGAGCTTGCTATCACCCTGGGCAAGGCTCTCAAGGAGGACGAGCGTCTCGTCCGCATGGACACCGCCCGCAAGGCCTACGAGGAGGATCCCACCCTCAAGACCCTCATGACCGAGTACGACGTCCAGCAGAAGGCCATCCAGCAGGTCGCCTCCGCCGAGGACTTCGACCCCCAGCTGATCCAGTCCATCCAGGACCGTATCAACGAGCTGTACGATCAGATCATGGACGCCCCCGTGTACGTGGAGCTGCTGGAAGCCCAGGAGGCCGTCAACGAGCTGATGAACGCCGTCAACAACACCATCACCTTTGCGATCACGGGTGAGATGCCCAGCAATTGCACCCACGATTGCTCTACCTGCGGAGGTTGCCACTGAGCGACCTTCGGCCGCGGTGAAATTCCCTCGGCGATGCCGAGTGCATCACCGAGGGAGTGAAATTTCCGCTTCGCGGAAGTGAAATTCGCGCATGGCGCGAGTGAAATTTGCCCCGCCGGGGCAAGTGAAGGAAGATTTTGCTACGCAAAATCGAATTGATTTACGAGAAAGAGGTAACCGCCATGACTCCCATGATGGAGCAGTATTTTGAGATCAAGGAGCAATACAAGGACTTTCTGCTTTTCTACCGTCTCGGGGATTTCTACGAGATGTTCTTTGACGACGCCATTACCGCATCCCGGGTGCTGGAGCTGACCCTGACGGGCAGAGACTGCGGGGAGGCTGAGCGCGCCCCCATGTGCGGTGTCCCCTTCCACGCGGCGGATACCTACATCGGCCGTCTGATTGAGCGGGGCTACAAGGTGGCCATCTGCGAGCAGGTGGAGGATCCCGCCACCGCCAAGGGGCTTGTGCGCCGTGAGGTCATCCGCGTGGTGACCCCCGGTACCGTCATCGAGTCCACCCTCCTGCCCGAACAGCGGAACAACTACATCTGCTCCCTCTTCGTCACGGGTACCGAGTACGGCCTTTGCTTCGCCGATATCTCCACGGCTCAGGTCTTCGCCACGGTCCTGGACGGAAGCGAGGCGGATCAGCACCTCATCAACGAGCTGGGCACCTACGCCCCCCGTGAGGTCATCGCCAATCTGGGCAAGTCCCGCTTTCCCGAGGCCGCCGACTTTCTGAGCGCCAAGGGGGCTATGCTCAACGATAACCAGAACCACCGCTACGATCCCGACACCTGCCGCGAGCTGGTGGCCGCCCAGTTCGGGGACAATATCCGCGAGGAAATTCTGCAGAACCGCGCCATTATCTGCTCGGTGGGCGCCCTTTTGGACTACCTGATCGAGACCCAGAAGTCGGATATCTCCTACATCAAGGAGCTACAGGTCTTCAGCGAGGGGCAGTATCTGGAGCTGGACGTCAATACCCGCCGCAACCTGGAGCTGACCGAGACCATGCGGACCAAGGAGAAGAAGGGCTCCCTTCTGTGGGTGCTGGACCGTACTAAGACCTCCCCCGGCGCGAGAATGCTCCGTCAATGGGTGGAGCATCCCCTTTTGTCCCCCGCCCACATCCTGCGCCGTCAGGGGGCCGTGGAGGAGCTGTACGGCAGCTTCATGAAGCGGGAGGAGATCGGGGAGCTTCTGTCCCACGTCCTGGACCTGGAGCGCCTGGTCACCAAGATCGTCTACGGCACCGCCAACGCCAAGGACCTCCGCGCCGTGTCAAGCACCGCCGCCGTCCTCCCCGAGCTGAAGCGGCTTTTGGAGGACTCCACCTCCGAGGAGCTGTCCCGCATTTGGCGGGAGCTGGATACCCTTGAAGATATTTGCGGTGAGATCGACCGCGCCATCTGCGAGGAGCCTCCCTTCACGGTCCGCGAGGGCGGTATGATCGCCGACGGCTACGACCCCGAGGTGGATCGCCTCCGCAGTATCATGACCGACGGTCAGGGCTGGGTGGAGCGGGTAGCCGCCGAGGAGAAGGAGCGCACCGGCATCAAGACTCTCAAGGTGGGCTACAATAAGGTCTTCGGCTACTACATCGAGGTGTCCAAGTCCTTCGTGGATATGGTCCCCGATACCTACATACGCAAGCAGACCCTTTCCAACTACGAGCGCTACATCACCCAGGAGCTGAAGGACATGGAGGCCACTATCCTGGGCGCCAAGGACAAGCTCTGCGCCCTGGAGTATGAGCTGTTCAACCAAGTCCGCGATTTTGTGGCGCAAAGGGAAGCAAGAGTGCGCCGTACCGCCCGCCTGCTCTCCGAACTGGACTGCTTCCAGTCCCTGGCCAACGTGGCCTCCCGCTACCAGTACGTCCGCCCCGACATCAATGACAGCGATACCATCACCGTCAAGGACGGCCGCCACCCCGTGGTGGAGCGCTTCGTCAAGGACAGCTACTTCGTCCCCAACGACGTCCTGCTGGACACCCGCGACAACCGCCTCATGCTCATCACGGGCCCCAATATGGCGGGTAAATCCACCTATATGCGCCAGGTGGCCCTCATCGTCCTCCTGGCCCAGATCGGCTCCTTCGTCCCTGCCGTGGAGGCCTCCATCGGTGTGGTGGATAAGATGTTCACCCGCGTGGGCGCGTCGGACGATCTGGCAAGCGGTCAGTCTACCTTCATGCTGGAGATGAACGAGGTGGCCTACATCCTGCGAAACGCTACCAAGAAGAGCCTCATCATCTATGACGAGGTAGGCCGCGGTACCTCCACCTTCGACGGTATGTCCATCGCCCGCGCCATCATGGAGTACACCGCAGGGCGCAAGATCGGCGCGAAGACCCTGTTCGCTACCCACTACCACGAGTTGACCTCCATGGAGGAATCCTACGACGGCATCGTCAACTACCACATCGCCGCCAAGAAGCGGGGGGATTCCATTACCTTCCTCCGCAAGATCGTCCGCGGCTCCACCGACGACAGCTACGGCATCGAAGTCGCCAAGCTGGCGGGTCTGCCCAATGAGGTCATCAAGCGCGCCCGGGAGGTGCTGGCCCACGTGGAGGAGTCCTCCAAGGCTGTCCGCGACGCGGTAGATGCCTCGGGCACGGGTACCAAGAAGCCCGCAGTAGATGACGGCGCCATCACCATGGACGATATGCTGGATCAGCAGCTCATCGAGGAGCTGAGACAGGTGGATCTCAATACTCTGTCGCCCTTTGAGTGTATGTCGCTGATGTTTGAGTGGAAGAAGAGATACAGATAATATAGGCAGCGATTTTGTCCAATAAGCGATCATTTCGACTGCCATGACTCATGGTTAGGAGTGTAACAATGCAACCGAAAATGGTCATATTTGACGTTGGGCGTACATTGCTGGATTATTCAGAGTTTGATTCTTTGAAAGGTGTCAGAACCTTGATGCCATACATTTCAGAGAACCCTCATGATTTGACGGCGGAGGAGATCGACCAACGCACCAGTGAAATTTTTGCCCTTTTTGATGAGAGTCGCAAACAGCTTTTCGAAGTTCCGGAAAAGACGATACTCACATTGGTATACGATGTTTTGGGATTGAAATTTTCCATTTCTATTGACGAAATCGAGCGCATCATTTGGAGCGAGGATGCGGTCAAGGTTCCGATTCCTCACGCAAGCGAGCTTCTTGACAAACTACATGAAATGGGAATACGAACGGCTGTTATTTCCAATCTCGACTTCAGTGGTGATCTGCTCCGAAATACTCTTAACGAATTATTCCCCCATCATCACTTTGAGTTTGTCATTGCATCCAGTGATTACGGCGTGCGTAAACCGAATCATTATATATTTGATGCCGGAATTACACGAAGTAAGCTGTCGCCTGCGGACATCTGGTATGTTGGAGACAAAGTGAAAGTAGATGTGGAGGGTAGCCGAGCTGTGGGAATGACGCCTGTTCTGTATAAGTTTGAAAGGAACACATACGGTGAACTTCCCGAAGGATTGATCGTCATTGACGATATGATTGATTTGCTTAAATATATGTAAACAGTATCGAGGTAGCCAAGCTGGCGGGACTGCCGAATGAGGTCATCAAGCGCGCCCGTGAGGTGCTGGCCCACGTGGAGGAGTCCTCCAAGGCCGTCCGCGACGCGGCGGATGCCTCGGGCACGGGCACCAAGAAGCCCGTGGTAGACGATGGGGCCATCACCATGGACGATATGCTGGATCAGCAGCTTATTGAGGAGCTGCGGCAGGTGGATCTCAATACCCTGTCGCCCTTTGAGTGTATGTCGCTGATGTTTGAGTGGAAGAAGAGATACAGATAAGTATTCGGGAGGTATTCA
>JAGAIH010000380.1 GCA_017626655.1 Clostridia bacterium
GCCATGCGGGCCAGGAGGGGGTACAGCTCGGCGGGGTCGGGAGTGGTCATGCCGCTGTAGGGCTGACCCCCCACGCCGCAGAGGATGGCGTCCCCCGCCGTGGAGCGGCATCCAACCGTCCCGATCAGCCCACAGGGGACCCCGGAGGCGCGGAGGATGGTGTAGAGCATGGTGGAGACGCTGGTCTTGCCGTTGGTCCCCGTGACCGCCACCAGGCGGAGGCTGTTGGCGGGGTGGTCATACCATCCGTCAAAGAGAGAGGCCAGCGCGGCGCGGGCGTTGGGGACAGGGATCAGAGGAATGCGCCCCGTATCGGGCAGAGCATCGGCGGCCTCGCAGATGATAGCGGAGGCTCCCTTGGCCACGGCCTCGGGGATATGGTCGCGGGCATCGGTGTGGAGCCCGTCGATGGCGATGAACAGGTCCCCCTCGGTCACCTTGCGGGAGTCCGAGGAGAGGCCCTTGACTGTAACCTCGCCGATACTTTCGGGGACAGGGATCCCCGCTTCGGTCAGAAGGTCGCACAGGGGCATGGGGGCAGGATGTAAACGCATAGGCTTCTCCTTGGGGGAGCGGGGGTTTTACATCCTTGGATTTGTGGGTGGAGCGGGTGGGATTTGCTCGTTTTCAAATTTGGGTCTGGTGGGTGAAGTCCGTTGCGCCCGAAGGGCATTCGTTCCCCTCCGTTGCGCCCAACGGGCGCACATCGTTTGCCCCGACGGGGCAACATCATTTCCCGAGGCTTGCCGAGGTGAACTTCATTGCGCCCTCGGCGCACATCGTTTGCGGTTTATCGGAACGATAAACCGCAACTTCACTCCTGCGCGATATCATCCGCGTCCTGATTGCGGAAGGTCACCGTGATCACCGTGCCCCGCTCCACCTCACTGCCGGGAGCATGGGACTGGGACACCGCCACAGCGCCCGAGCCGCTCATATAATTATTGGTCCCCGCGATGCGGATATTCAGGCCGTAGTTGGCGAGGATCTCGTTGGCGGCCACGGCGGTCTTGCCCGACAGGTCGGGGACGGTGACGGTGGTCTTTTCCATATCGGACTCAGTGTAGAGGATGAGCTTGGCGTTGTGGGATTCCATCATGGTATAGGGCGCGGGAGACTGGGCGCGGACCACAGAGCCGCTTCCCACGATCTCCACCTCAAAGCCCATGGACTCGGCCTGGGACTTGGCGACGCTGGCGTACCAGGTCACCAGAGAGGGAGCCTCCACCGCCATGTTGGCCAGCTCCTTTTCGGTGTAGACGGCCTCCACCCCCAGATAGGGCAGAACGTCCCGCATAACGTTGGCGAGGTAAGGAGCGGCCACGGTACTGCCGTAGAGCACACCCTTGGTGGGCTCATCCACCAGGATGATCACCGCGATCTCGGGATCGTCGGCAGGGGCGAAGCCCACGCAGGAGCAGATGTAGTATTCCTTGCCCGTCTCGTTCTTCTTGTCGATCTTCTCGGAGGTACCCGTCTTGGCGGCTACGCGGTAGCCCGCCACGTAGGCGTTCTTGGCGCCCGCGCCGCCCGACACGCCCTGCTCCAGGACCTGGGCCAGTTTCTTGGCGGTGTCGGTGGAGATGACCTGACGCTTGACCGTGGTGGAGTAGGAGGTCACCACGTTGCCCTCGCTGTCCACGATCTCCTTGACCATGCGAGGGGTCAGCAGGTAGCCGCCGTTGGCCACGGCGGTGACTGCCATGATCTGCTGGATGGGGCTGACCTTGAAGTTCTGACCGAAGGAGGCGGTGGCCAGGTCCAGCTCGGTGAAGGCATCCTCCCGATAGAAGATGGAGGTACCCTCGCCGGGAAGGTCGATGCCGGTCTTCTCCAGGTAGCCGAAGGAGCGGAAATAGTCGTAGAACCGCTCGCGGCCGATGCGGGCACCCATCATCATGAGGACGGGGTTACAGGAGTTCTGGAGTCCCACCGCGAAGGTCTGGGAGCCGTGACCCGTGGTCTTGTGGCAATGGATCTTGATCTTGGAGCCCTCTAGGGGGTAGTGGTAGCCGGGGCAGTAGAAGGTCTCGGTGGGATTCACCAGATTCTCCTCGTAGGCCATGGAGGCGGTGACGATCTTGAAGGTGGAGCCGGGCATATAAACCTCGGTGACCGCCTTGTTGGACCAGGTGGTGAGCTGCAGCTCCTGCTTGAGCTTGGCGTACTCCTCGCTGTCCACCGCAAAGCCCGCGCCGTCCAGGGCAGCCTGGTCAAACTCGTTGAGCCCGCGGGGGTTGTTCAGGTCGAAATCGGGATAGGTGGCCTGGGCCAGGATCTCACCCGTCTTGACGTCCACCACCATGCCCGTGGCACGGTTCTGTCCGCCGGACTCCACGTAGGCGGTGCGGAGCTGCTCCTCCAGGGCGTGCTGGATGTTGATATCCAGGGTGGTGATGATGGAATGGCCGTCCTGGGCCTCGATGTAGCTCTGGTACTCGTAGGGCATCTCGTTGCCGTGGGAGTCCCGGGCGGTGATGTAGCGGCCGGGTGTGCCTGCCAGGATCTTGTCGTACTTCAGCTCCAGGCCGTACTGGCCCGCGCCGTCGCTGCCCGTAAAGCCCAGGGCGTGGCAGGCCAGGGTACCATTGGGATAGTAGCGGGTACTGCCCGCCTGCAAGAACACCATGTCCTCCAGGTCGTTGTCCTTGATGACCTTGCGGACCCGCTCGGCCACCTCCTCGTCCACGTTACGGGCGAGGGTGCGGTCCAGGTACTTGGTGTAGGTGGTCTGCTTCAGGATGTAGTCGTACTCCACCCCCAGGATATCCGCAAGCTCGGTGGCGATGAGGACGTCGTACTTCAGCTCCTGCTCCTCCGAGACCTGGCTGATGATGCGGGGGGCGATGAACACGCGGTAGGTGGTCACGTTGGTGGCCAGCAGGACGCCGTTGCGATCGTAGATCTTGCCGCGGTCCGCCACCACCTCGGCCTCGGTGGTGATCTGATTCAGCACCTTGTCCCGATACTTCTCATACCCGACGGTCTGGAGCATCAGGATGCGGATGAGCAAATACACGAAGGCGGCGACAATGATACCGCCGATGAGGGTCGCCCGCTTGACGGTTCCCGTGTCGGTGGGATGATGGGAGCTTTGCATGACCGTGACCTCCTTTCAAGTCTGTTCGGTTAGGTGAACGCATAATTGCGAAAAATTGGGTTTAACGGGGGAACGGCCTCCGGCGGCTTAAGAACCCTTTTGAAAAAGGGTTCTTAAGAATCTCCTAAAACTTTCAAAAAAATCATATATCGGATTCAAGTTGCTGAGAGCAAAAAACATTGATGCAGTTTGAAAGTTTAAACTATACGAACCGAGACCCGAATCCGTCTTAGCCCCCCCGCGGGGGCCCCTCACCCCACTCTGATATTTTGGGAACGAGGAGACGGGAGATCGATAAACCCAAATTTGAAGTATTTTGCAATCGTCTCAGTCTGTTCGGTGGGATCTCCACCCGTAGGAAAGCATAAGGCGGCGAGTATGACACACGCCGCCTGAATCTGTTGAGTTACTCGGGCATAGTACCGCCGGGGTCAGGAGCGTCCCTTGTAAGGGTATGTCACCCCGCCGCGCAATATGCCTGTCTTATGGCGTCAGTCGCCGATACCGAAGGCGGAAAGCAACCAGGCAAGGCCCTTCTTCTCGCCGTCGCGGCCCTCGTCCAGGACCTCAAGGCTGTCCTCCTTGTCCTCGGTGAGGTATTTGCCGTTCAGATATTTCTCATGAACCATACCCAGCTCCCCCGAGGCGTACTCCTCGATGGACAGCATATCGTTCTTGAGGTCGAGCTGGTCCTCCAGCTCGCCGTGAAGCTCCTTCATTTCCACGTAGGATTCCTTCATCTGGCTCAGCTCACGCGTAGCCTGGCTTACCGACACCGTGCTGGTGATGACCGTAGACATGGACACCAGTACCGTGACAAGCGCGGCCACCATACCCACGGGAACCCGACGGGAACGGAAACCACCCACAGGGCGGGTCTCGATCCTCATCTCACCCTCGCGGGGGAAGGTCTCCTGCGCCCACTCGTTGAGCCGCACGAAGAAGGGGCGGGTCATGAGCTTGGCGAAGAGAGCGGGGAGCTTGTCCGTATCAGTAAGCCAACCGGCTTTTTTTGGCTGTTCAACCCTCGTTTCCTTGGCGGGGGCTACTGCCTTGACTGCCGCGATGCGCTCCTCGTCGGTAGCGGCGCGGTACTGGGGGAACTTGTATCCTCTATGGTCGTGGTAGTAGCTGGCGAAATCGTCAACCGTCATGTAACGCTGTCCGTCGCTGCCTCTTCCGGTACGGTAGCTATCCAGCTTCTTTTCCTTGGCGGCCAGCTCGTCGGCTCCGATGTAGGCTCCGGGGGCCTTCGCTCTGGTAAGCGCCTCTTTCTTTTCCTGTCTGGCGGCGTCCGCGTGGACTCGCCCGGCAATACCGCGGTCACGGTACAGCTCGCAGAACATATCTATGTAGCGGGCTTCGCTGGCGCGATCCTCAGCCTGCTTGCGCCGCAGCTCGGCGGGGTCGATCTCGTCCTCGCGCACCACGCGCGCGGAGCTTCCCCCGTGGCTGATGGCAAAGCGCTCGCCTGCGAGCCGCTCGTCCCGTTTGTACTCATGTTCCATAGCCGACGTTCCTTTCTGAAGATTCTATATGTGGTCTCGGCGGCGAAACCGTCGCCGAATGATGCGCTTGCTTACAGCTTCTCCGCCACGCGGAGCTTGGCGCTTCGGGAGCGGGGATTGACCTCCAGCTCCTCGGCGTCGGGCAGAATGGGTTTCCTTGACACCACCTTCACCGACGGGGTCTTGCCGCACACGCAGACGGGAAGCCCGCGGGGGCAGGTACAGCCGCTGGCCATATCCGCGAAGGTCTGCTTGACGATGCGGTCCTCCAGGGAATGGAAGGTGATGACCGCCATGCGGCCCCCCTTGTTCAGCCGTCTCATGGCCGACTCCAGGGCGGGACGGATGACGTCCAGCTCGGCATTGACCTCGATGCGGATGGCCTGGAAGGAGCGCTTGGCGGGATGGTGGCCTCCGTCTCTCGCCGCGGCGGGGATGGCCGCCTTGATGAGAGCCGTCAGCTCACCCGTGGTTTCAATGGGCTTGACCGCCCGCGCCTGGACGATGCGGGAGGCGATGCGGGGAGCGAATTTCTCCTCGCCGTAATCAAAGAGGATGCGGCGGAGGTCGAACTCGCTGTAGGTGTTGACCACGTCGTAGGCGGTCTTCTCGGCTCTGGCGTCCATACGCATATCCAGGGGCGCGTCGGCCATGTAGGAGAAGCCCCGCTCGGGGGTATCCAGCTGGTAGGAGGAAACGCCGAGATCCAGAAGAATTCCGTCGATCCTGTCGATTCCCAGCATATCCAGCACATCGGAGACGTGACGGAAGTTACTGCGCACCACGCGGGCGCGCTCCCCCAGGGGGGAAAGCTTGGCAGAGGCCGCCTTGATGGCCGCCTCGTCCTGGTCTATAGCGATCAGAAGACCCGTATCGAGTCTCTTGGCGATCTCATAGGAATGTCCGCCGCCGCCGGCTGTGCCGTCCACGTAGATGCCGTCGGGCTTGATGGCCAGGGCATCCATGCAGGGGTAGAGCATGACCGAGCGATGGGCGAAGATCTGTCCGCCGATGTCCACGGGAGTACCGTTGACCGAAAGATCGGGGACCTCTTGGGTGTAGTTCTCTTTCTCGGCCATAGCTTACAGACCGAGTGCTTCAAGGGCGTCGCGCAGCTCGTCGGCGTCCTCACCGCCAATGATACGGTCGTACTCCTCGGCAGACCAGATCTCGGCGTAATCACCGCAACCGACCACCACCGCGTCCTTGAGGATCTTGGCGTGCTCGATGAGGGTGGTATTCAGAACGACGCGACCCTGGGAGTCGGGCTCCGCGGTCACGGCGTCACGGTACAAAAAGCGCAGGATCTTTTCAGACTGCGCGCGGGGCATTTCACGGATGGGGGCGACAAAGGCCTGCCAGCTTTCGAGCGAGTGAACCTTAAGGCAGGATTCGCGAATATCTCTTACGATGATAAAAGAAGGCCCCAATTCCTCCCGATGCTTAGCCGGGATGAAAAGTCGCTTCTTTGGGTCGAGTGCGTGCTTGTATTCGCCGGTCAGCATACCGCGATTCCTCCTTTCA
>JAGAIH010000381.1 GCA_017626655.1 Clostridia bacterium
CCCGGCATCCAGAGTTCTGTTTTTGTCTCCTTTTACACCGAACAATAGGATTTCTGTAACATTCCTGAAATAGAACCCTACGCCACGACCATCAGGCATTCCGTCTTTTCTCGTTTTTTCCCAAATGATATTCGTCTTATACTCAAAGCCCCATGCCTTCATAACTTCAAGACCTTCGGGGAGGAGAGCGTTGGGAACCCATAGATATTAATGGCAAATTATTTAGATTATTTGTGGCATTTCACTTCTACACTAGTTTTCTATATTTGCCATTTCCTAAGAATTCGATAAAACCTTTATCTCTAAGCACCTGTAACTGTTGTCTGATTTTTGGCTTCACATTATAGTTTCCCGGGTGTTTCTTCTGCAGCTCCTGCTCAAAAGAATACACATTATCCAATGAAAAAATTTGCGCGGAAATTCTATTAACACAGTTCAAAACATCAATAATCCAACCACGGCTATTTATATCTTTGATTTCAAGTCTATTACTTATCTTGACTTTTTCGACTACATGATTGGCATCAATTATTGTTCCGTTAGATATAATTGATATTCTTCCCTGTTCCGGAATTCTTTCTATAATAATGTTACACCCTACCCAACCGGCACGGTGAGCTGTTTCAGCCAAAGGCTTTCTCTTTTCAATAATGTCAGGCACAAAAAAGTGTTTCGGAATAAATATCAAGTCATTTACAGTATATTCAGATTTAGAATAACTCATAAACAGAAAATCTGGGTTATTGTTTTCAGTTATTCGCGCTATCATTGTTTCATAGGCACCATCATTGATTTTGCGTCCTAAATTGCCATTTTTACTTTTTAGTTCATATTCGCTATGGCATATAGGGCAGAAAAAATCAGCTACAGGACGATTGTTTTTAAATTGTTCAATATGTAAATGTCCGCATCTCGGACAATACATATTTTGCTTAACCCAATTTTCTGTTAGTATTCTTGCAATCTGTGAATTAGAGTGATAACTTTCAATTTTATTAACATCAAAAAACAGCTTCATATGCTTTCATCTATTCCATAATTTTCCCCTCTGTGGATATACATAACAACAATCAGATCTTCTCAGTCTTCCGCAAACAGATCAACCCGAACGCGCTCCCCAAAACGTGCTTGGTCGCCGCGGTCAGCGCCAGTCTGGTAGCCTTTACGCCCTCATCCTCGGCGCCGAAGATGGAGCACTCATGGTAGAAGCGGTTGAACGCCGTCGCCACGTCCAGGATGTAACGGGTGATGACCGAGGGCTCGTAGTCGCGGAGCGCCACCCGAACTCTCTCCTCGTACTGGGACAGAGCCACGCACAGAGCCTTCTCCACGGGGTCGGTCAGGGTGATGCTCTCGATGGACTCCACATCCCCGCCGGCCTTTTCCAGGATGGAGCAGGCGCGGGCATAGGTGTACTGCACGTAGGGGCCCGTGTTGCCGTCGAAGGACAGAGCGTCCTCCATGTTGAAGTTGATATCCTTGATGCGGTTGTTGGAGAGATAGTAGAACACGATGGCGCCCACGCCCACCGCCTCGGCGATGTCGGTACGGCCCTTCAGATCGGGGTTCTTCTCCTCCATGATCTCGGTCACCTTCTCAATAGCGGCGGCGAAGAGATCCTTCAGAAGCACCACGTTACCGGTTCTGGTAGCCAGCTTGGCGCCGTTGACCGACACCGTACCGTAAGGCACGTGAACCAAGCCCTCGTACCAGTCGTAGCCCATCAGCTCCACCACCTTGAACCACTGCTGGAAGTGGAGGATCTGCTGATTGGAGGTGACGTAGATACACTTGTCAAAATCGTACATCTCCTTGCGATCCACCGCAGCGGCAATATCGCGGGTGGGATACAGGGAGGAGCCGTCCCGCTTGAGGATCAGGCAAGGAGGCATACCGTACGCCTCCAAATCCACGATGGACGCGCCGTCATCCAGCTTGAGCAAACCGCAGTCGCGGAGCTTCTGCACCTGGGCAGGCATGAGATCGGTGTAAGCCGACTCACCCTTGTAGCTGTCAAAGGAAATATCCAGCTGTTTCAGAGTCACGTCGTTGGCCTTCACGGACTTTTCCACCAGCCAACGCCACAGAGCCAGATTCTCCTCGTCCCCCTGCTCCATCTTGCAGAACTCGGCGCGGGCCTCGTCAGCCAGAGAAGGATCCTCCGCGATGGCGTTGTTGATGCGGACGTAGAGATCCACCAGGGCATCCACGCCCCCCTCCTCTACGGTTTGGCGGTCGCCCCACTTCTTGTAGGCCACCATCATCTTGCCGAACTGGGTACCCCAGTCACCGAGGTAGTTGATGCCCACGCACTTGTAGCCCACGAACTCGTGGAGCTTCTTCAGGGAGTGACCGATCACGGTGGTGCCCAGGTGACCGATGTGGAAGGGCTTGGCCAGATTGGGAGAGCAGTAGTCCAGAACCACCGTCTTGCCCTGACCGATATCGGGCGCGCCGTAGCGCTCCTTCTTCTCCAGGATCTCGGGCACCAACTTGTTGGCCAGATATGCGCCCGACAGGTAAATATTCAGATACCCGTTCACCGCCTCGGCCTTCTCAATGGCCTCCCCGCTCACCAGGGGAGCCAGGGTCGAAGCGATCTGCACAGGGGAGCGGCGCAGGGTCTTGGCCAGCTTGAAGCAGGGCAGAGCGATGTCACCCATAGCAGGATCGGGGGGGTATTCCAAAAGCCCCAATACGTCCTCGGCGGTCATATCGCTCTGGGGGGCGATGGACTTCACACCTTCCAGAATGCCGTCGGCGATCAGAGCCTTGATCTGTATCATCATAACGATTTCTTCCTTTCGTAGGTCTGTGATACCCGCAAATAAGCGCAACAAAAGGATACGGGTACCGTAACTGATATATTATATCATATTTTTCTTTATTTTGCAAGATGTTTTTCAAAAAAACATACCCCACGGAGAAAATTTCCGCAGGGTATGCTCCCATCAGCCTCCCAGGTTGGGATTGCGAACGGGGCCGGGGCCGGGGTTATAGGTCGGTCCGGGCGGGGTGTTGGGGAGATCGTAATCCCAGTTGAAGCCGGGAAGGTTGGGCGAGGGATCGGGAGCCGTGGGGATATTGGGCGTCGGCACTGTAGGGGGATCCTGTACCACTCCGCCGGTGAAATACTCGTCGGGATCAAAGAAATCAGAATCCTTTCGGGTCTCCTCATCCTCCGGCTCCCGGGTCGCCTCCTCGGAGTCGGCCTCACACTCGTATTCACTCTCATAGGGCTCCTCGGTCTCATCGGGCTTCAACAGAGGCGCGATCACCCCATAGATACCGCCCCACAGGTCCGGCCCGCCCAGAAGGGGCAGCACCGTCACCCCGCCGCAGAGCATGGCCGCCGCCAGACCCAGGGCCAGCACGGTCCGCAGTACGCGGCTTTTCCGCTTGGGCGCGGGCGCGAACACGGGAACGCCCCCCGCGGCCTCCCCGCAGAAAAAGTCCAGGGACTCGGCCACCAGGGCGTCGTCCACGTTCCCGATGGCTTCCAATATCTGCACACCGTTCAAGGTCGTCATACCGTCACCCCCCTGTCAGCCAAAAAGTCCCGCAACTCCTCGCGGATGCGGAGGAGCCTCACCGCCGCGGTGTTGGGGTTGATCCCCATCTTCTCGGCCAGTCCCTTCACCGACTGCCCGTGCCAGTACCGCCCCATGAACAGGAGCCGATCCTCCCGCTCCAGGCCCCGCAAAAACTCCGAAATCAGCTCGGAGAGCCCCTCGGCCCGCTCCTCGGGGATGGACAGCACCCCCTCCAGCTCCTCCAGAGACAGAGTCATGTCCCGATCCCGCCGCTTGGCCCTGCGCTCGCGCAGACGGTTGATGGACAGATTGCGGGTGATGCGGCAGAGGAATGCCCGCAGGATGGCAGGCCGCTGGGGTGGGATGCTCCGCCAGGTCTGGAGCCAGGTGTCGCTGACGCACTCCTCGGCGTCCATGCGGTCCCGCAGGATGTCCATGGACACCTGCATACACACCCCGCCATACCGCTTGGCTGTCTCCTCGATGGCCAGCTCGTCACGGGCAAAATACAATTCAATGATCTGATGATCCTCCACGGTGTTCTCCTTTCACTGGTTCCTTCGGTCCCTATCATACCACAAAAAGGGGCGGGACCGCGCAAAAGCGGGATATTCGGTCGCCTTTTGGGACGATCGGTAGCCCTTCACCTTATAAGACACCAAAAAAAGCGAAATATTACAGGGATCCTGAAAATTTTTCAAAAAACGTGAAATATTTTTGCGTAACGGTCCGGGAAAGGTTCAAATTTGGGTTTATCGGTCTGACGGAACAGAACAAAAGTGGGTAGGGTGACCCTCATCCACCGCTACGCGGTCCCCCTTCCCCCGAGGGGAAGGTATTCGGCCCGTGTTTTTCGTTAACCATGAAAATCTATTGGTATCAGTATGTTTTTGGGTATCAGCCAAGGAAAAGGCTGACGCATTGACCTTCCCCTTGGGGAAGGGGGACCGCGATAGCGGTGGATGAGGGTCACCCAAGAACATACCGATCTGTTCCGTCAAACAGTTCGATAAACCCCAATTTAAAGAGCAACCGAATCATAACATACAGCCTTGTCGATAGGCCCCCTCTATTGTAAGGCCCCCATCCCCCCACGAAAAAAGAGAAGAAGACCGCCCAGATCGCACTCTCCTCCTCTTTTCCCATCAAGAGAGTATCCCCTCATCTCGCCACGTCGATGAGCCTCCCATCCACGAAGCGGACAAGCGCTTCCCTCTCCACAAGCATCTGCGCCCCTCTGATGCCCGCGCTCACCGTGATCCTCTCATGCTCCGCGGCGGTGGCGTCAAAATAGGTGGGGAATTTCTTCTTCATACCAATAGGCGAGCAGCCGCCTCGGATGTACCCCGTCAGCCCCAATAGGTCCTTGACGTGGACCATCTCGATCTTCTTGTTCCCCGTCAGCGCGGCGGCGGCCTTCAGGTCGATCTCCTTGTCCACGGGGATGCAGAACACCAGATGCCCCGTTTTGTCCCCCTTGGCTACCAGGGTCTTGAAGACCATGGGCAGGGGCACCCCGATCTGGGCGGCGATGTGGGTTCCCGACAGATCGTTCTCGTCCACCTCGTAGGTCAGCACCTCGTAGGGGATCTTGGCGGCATCCAACTGCCGCATAGCGTTGGTCTTGGGTAATGCTTTACTCATAACGTATCCTTCTCTGCGATCAGCTCGCGGGCGGCGGCACGTTGCGCGTCGGTAATGTCCAATCCACCCAGAATCCGGGCGATTTCCTCCACCCGATCCGCCTCGTCAATGAAACGTACCGTGGTTTCGGCACGGGTCTCCCCGCCCTCCACGACTTCCTTCTTCTCAATTACATAGTGAGCATCCGCCAGGGACGCGATCTGCGCCGAGTGGGTCACGCAAATGACCTGGGTGCCTGCGGTACGCTCACCGGGGACGCTGCGTGTCCCTTGGGCGATGGTGGCCAGCTTGATGCCCACCTTTCTGGCCGTGCGCCCCGAGATGCCCGTGTCCACCTCGTCGTAGATGGCGGTGGGGACTCCGTACCTCTCGTTGAGCACGCTCCGAATGGCCAGCATGATGCGGGACAGCTCGCCCCCCGAGGCGATGCGGACCATAGGCCCCACAAGCTCTCCGGGGTTGGCGGACAGCAAAAACTCCACCTCGTCACGGCCATAGGCCCCGAACTCGGCGGCAAGCTTCACCGCCACCTCAAACCGCACCTTGGGCATATCCAAAAAGGCCAATGCCTCCTGCACGGCCCGGCTCAAAGCCTTGGCGGCGGTCTTACGGATCGCCGTCAGCTCCTCCGCCCGGTCGGTAAGCCGCTGACGAAGCCCTGCTTCCTCCTGCTCCAGCTCTCCGATCCGCTCGTCGGCGGTGTCGATCGCCATAAGCCGCGCGGCGGCCTCCTCGCGGAATTGGAGAATGGCCTCCACCCCGACGCCGTACTTCCGTCCCAAACGGCTGATGGTGTCCAGCCTGCCCTCCAGCTTATCCAGCTCGGCGGTGGGATCCCCCACGTCCTCGTCGGCAAACTCCCGCACCCGCTCGGCGATGTCCTCAGCCTCGGCGCGGATGGCACCGATGCGCTCGATCAGCTCGTCGCACTCGGGGATGATCCCCGCAATGGCGGTCAAAGCCCCCTCGGCGCGGTCGCACAGGCTCATGACGGTGGCCTTCTCCCCATCGCACAGGGCACGGCAGGCCAGATTCACCTGGCGGTTGATCTTCTCCAGATGGAGGAGCTTGTCCCGCCTCTCGATGAGCTTCTCCTCCTCCCCCGCGCGGAGCTTGGCGGCGTCGATATCCTTGATCTGGAACTCCAGCATCTCCCTGAGGCGGATCCGCTCGGCCACGTCGCGGCGCAAGCTCGCCATCTCGTCTCTGACGGCCTTCCACTCCCCATACAGCTCCCGATACAGAGCCAGCTCGTCGCCGTCCTGGGCGTAATCATCCAGCAGGGCGCGGTGAGCCGACGCCTGCATGAGCTTCTGGTTGTCGCTCTGGCCGTGGATGTTGATGAGTAGCTCACCCGCCTCCCGCAGGATGCTCTGGGTCACGGCGCGGCCGTTGATGCGGGCCGTAGACCGCCCGTCACGGGTCAACACTCTCTGCAACAGGAGCGAATCCCCCTCGGGCAGGTCGATCCCCAGCTCCGAAAGAGCCGCCGCCAGCTCCCCCTCGGGAGGGGAAAACAGGGCGCTGACCAGAGCGCGATCCTCCCCCGCGCGGATGAGGTCACGGCTGACCCGCCCGCCCGTGAGACAGACCACGCTGTCGATGAGCAGGGACTTGCCCGCCCCCGTCTCACCCGTCAAGACGCAAAGCCC
>JAGAIH010000382.1 GCA_017626655.1 Clostridia bacterium
GAGTCTCGGATGTCCCCAAGGTCTTCGTGTCGGTGCGTATGTTCGGGGACAACCGTGTCAACCTCGGCAAGGTGCTGGATGAGATCTACGTCCTCTACAGCGAGTTCCCCGACGAGATCTACCATCTGAACGGGAGCGATAAGCCCTTCATCGACGTGTTCGTGGATCACGTCGTTATGAACGATATCGTGGAGAAAAATACCTATCCCGAGGATGAACGCTACGATATGCGCTTCACCAACGGCCATTTCGGCCCCGGGTTCGCTACCGATAACACGGGCACCACCGCTGGAGTCCCCTACGATAAGCGGGCGTTTCTGTTCTGGGATCCCGTGCAGCTTCCGAACAAACAAGGCTTCTACCGCTCCTTCTACACCATCGGCGCGGACGGGAAGCCCGAGATGATGACGGGCTGGGTCTCCCTGTACGGCGGCTGGAGCTCGGACGGCTCCCAGTGGGACTACCTGACCCAGACCTATGAGGGATTGACCTGCTTTGAGCGCACCACCGTGGACGTGGAGACCGTCATGCCCTCCGCCCTGCTGATCTGCCGCTTCAATTACGCCCTCTGCTGGAAGGAACAGATCCAGGAGGGCTTGGGACTCTACCACAGCGGCCACTTCGAGCCCTGTGAGGAGCTGGGATTTGCGATCTTCGACAACGTGACCAAGCGGCTTTACGATCTGAATAACTGGATCGGCAAGGCTCCCGCCGCCCCCACGGTGGTCGGTGTCAAGAACAATCACCTGTTCCTGGATACCACCACCTATCCGCTGGAGTACATGCTCTCGGCCACCGATTCCTTCACCGATGGCGAGTGGACGTACATCAATATCAATAACGGCATCGACTATTCCGCCTATGCCGCGAGCGGCGAGGTCTGGATCAAGACCCGCAACACCTTCGGTGAGAGCGAGGCGGTCAAGCTCACCGTGAAGGATACCGCCGAGGCGACCCGCGTGGAGGCGGCCACTCTTGTGGATGAAAGCTTTGACAACTGGACCGTGGCGGGGCTGACCGATCACTTCGCTCTGGACGGAAACTTCACCAACGATAGCGGCTCCCTGCGCGGAGAGTGGATCGAGGGTCGAGCCATCCGCTACGACAACGTGGATCTGCGCTTCTATTCCGCCGACATTACCATGAAGGCCAAGGACCGTACCTCGGCCCATGAGGAGGCCTATAAGTCCACCATTGCCCTGCGCCTGGATCCCGGGTACAGCATCGACGATCTCAAGATCTACGAGCCCGATAACGGGGACGGCGATCCCACCAGCTACCTGGGGGCTACGGGCATCGGTCTGTATACCTACAAGAACACCCTGGAGGTCACGGTTCACGTCAAGGAGGAGGGGCGTCAGTTCGGCTGCCGCTCTCTGGCCTACAGCTTCACCCTCCCGAACGGGCTGTCCTTTGATGATTATGTAAAGATCACAGTCACCGACCTTGGCGACCGTATCCTCGTATACGCCGAGGGGATCTTGATCTGCACCATCCGTTTGTCCGACGTGGGGGAGATGTCCACCAATATGTGGAAGGGTACCTCCTACCGCCACGCCGAGATCCTGGACGCGAGCGGCGCGACGGTGCTGACCGCAGATAACTGCATCGTGCCCGTGGAGGGCAACTTTGCTGTCACCGAGCGCGCCAACACCTTCTGGGTCGGCCATATCACCGTCCGCCAGCATGCCTACGAGATCCTGCGGGGGGAGTACACCCTGCTTGAGGACGAGCTGGGCCTTTGATCCCGTCCGAGCCGCCGTGAGGGTAGGGGTATAGCCCCTATCCTCCCTTGAAAACCCATAGAAAGAGAGGAACTCCCCATGAAACAGACTCTGATCCGTGAATACTTTGAAAAGAACAACGGTATTCTGAACATCCTTCCCACCTTTGTTCCCCGCCGCTTCTGCAAGGCGGGACACCGCCTCCGCCTCCATCCCGACGATTACTTCGCTCTGGGCACACACCGCGGTGCCATCAAGGAGCGGTGGTTCTCCTCGGTCATCTGCGCCATGAACGGCCCCGATGCCGCCCCCGACGAGGGCATGAGCTACGTGGACATGGGGGATGCCGAAAAGATCTCCCTCAAGGACTTCGTCACCGAGCTGGGTGCCGAGCTGATCGGTGACAGCCTCATGGACAAGTACGGCACGTGGCCCATGTACTCCAAATTCTTCGACTATGAGGATCCCCTGTTCCACCATCTTCACCTGGACTTCGATGCCGCTGCCCGCGTGGGCAAGCTGGGCAAGCCCGAGGCCTACTACTACCCGCCCCAGTACAACCCCGTCCCCGGCAATTTCCCCCACACCTACTTCGGCTTTGATCCCGACGTGACCTACGACGAGGTCAAGGAGCGCCTCACGGGTTACGAGACCCGTGACATCCGCATCACCGAGCTGTCCCGCGCCTACCGCATCGAGCTGGGCACGGGTTGGTACACCGCCCCGGGTGTCATCCATGCCCCCGGCTCCTACCTGACCTACGAGCCCCAGTGGAACTCCGACGTGAACTCGGTCTTTGAGAATATCGCCAGCGGCGAGGTCTATGACTACAGCTTCCTCACCGAGAACTGCCCCGAGGACAAGCAGAGGGATCTGGACTACGTCATGAGCCTTCTGGACTGGGACAAGAACGTGGATCCCCACTACCGCAAGAACAACTTCCGTCCTCCCCTGACCATCGTGGAGACCGAGGACTACACCGAAAAGTGGATCGCCTACGGCAACCCCTACATCGCCGCCAAGGAGCTGACGGTGCAGCCCGGCAAGACCGTCACCATCACCGATGAGACCGCCTACGGCTGTATCCTGGTTCAGGGCTATGGCAAGCTGGGCAGCTTTGACTGCGCCACCGCCACCATGCTCCGCTTCGGCGGTAAGAGCCAGGACGAGTTCTTCGTCTCCGCACCCACCGCCGCCAAGGGTGTCACCATCACCAACAATAGCACCTGCGAGCCGCTGGTGCTGCTCAAGCATTTCCCTGTCTACGACGGCGTGCCCCAGTAAAGGATCCTTTCTCACAAAGGAGGCAAAACCATGCTGAATCCCTTTGTCTCTCTGCCCTACCGCGACGAAAGCGGTATCAAGGGTAAGTATCTCTACGCCATCGGCGGCTACCACTCCACCGACACGGGCTGTCCCGCCTGGGGCACCTCGGATCCCTCGGATATCCGCTTCATCGGGGATTGCCTTGGGGATCTGGTCATCATCTACGCTGACGGCTCTGCCGATGCCGTTCCCCTCATCCTGGGCTATACCCTCTGGCTCCACTCCACCTGGATGGAGACCCCCGCCCCCTTTATGGGAGAAGGGAAGGATGATGCCCTCGCCGCCCGCCTTATGGAGACCCTGTCCCTCTACGGCGCGTGGGATAGACGGGAGAGATGGCTCCTCCGCGTGGCTCTGCGAGATCTGCCCGTGACCGCCGTGGAGGTGGTGTGCAACCCCGAAAAGAATCCTGCCCGCCCCGTCCTGTCAGTCTATACCGTCCCGTGGGGCACCACCGAGGATCAGCCCCTCAAGAAGGGCACGCCCGTGTTCACCGAGGCCTGCGTTAGCGACGAGGAGACCCTCCCCGATCTCGGTGAGGATGCCCCTGCCTTCTTCGCCTGCCATACGGTGGATCCCTCCGCCCTGCCCTTGGCGCGTGTCCGAGAGGATCTGGATGCCGTCTGCCACGCCCTTCATACCTTCGATGAGGACTTTGAAAAAGCTCCCGCCTTTGAGATCCCCGATGACTACCACAGCTATCGGGTGAGCTTCTCGGGCACACCCCTTGCCGAGATCGCCACGGGCGCGGTGTATCACAACATGAAAAACCTCTGTGAGCGCACCGACCCCGACGGCTTTATCCATACCTCCTACCACAATGCTCCCTCGTGGCGGTATGACGGCTTCGGCCCTTACGTCCTGAACGCCAACTCCTACTACGACGCCTACTACGCCCGTGACTGCGCCCGTGCCATTCTGACCCTGAATCTGTTCGGTGAGAACGGCAAGTCCCTGGACTCCTGCCGCCTCGGAAGCGAGTTCATGATGGCCTATCCCCGTGACGGCGTGACCCTGGGCGGTATCCCCGTCCCCGGGCATTTCAGCGTCATGTGCAATAAGCCCTACATCTACTCCCAGCTCCTCATCCACCACGGCTGGCCCACCCGGTACACCCCCGAACGCTTCGGGGAGGAGTGCGGCAACCTCGGCAACCAGGAGACCGACGGCCACGGCCTCATGATGATGGGTACCTTCGCCTCGTGGGTCGCCGCCGGGAAGGATCCCGCCTACGTGCGGGAGAACTGGGGCTATATCCGCGAGTGCGCCACATGGATCATGTGGTGCTTCGATCATCCCGAGCTGTCCTTCGTGAAGGATGACCTCCTCTACGGCGAGACAGAGGCCGCCATGAACGATTACACCCTGTACGCCAATATCCCCTGCTACCTCGGCCTTTTGGGTTACATTGAAATGGCCGCTGCCGCGGGATACGCTGAGGAGGCCGCTCTCTGGCAGACCTATGCAGACCGTCTGCAAGGCGGTATCGACAAGGGACTGACCAAGAATGACGGCTGGCTGTTGGAGAAATGCGGCTTTTCCCACGATCCCGTGGTGACCATGCTGGCGGATACCTATGGATACGACACCGCCGATATGCCCGCCGATTGGGTCAGCCGCTCCATGGCCGTCTACCCCACCGATCTGGCCAAGACCGTGGACTTCGGTACGTACGGTGTCCGCGGCGGCATCGGCTACGATCACTCCATGATCACCCAGAACGCCCTGCTGCTGGATCAGACCCGCGACGCGGGTGCTTTGGTGGAGTCCCTCTGCCGCATCTGCTACGCCCCCCGCCTCCCCGAGCCCTACCTGGTGCCCGAGGGCATGGCCATCGACGCCGAAAAGGGCATCTTCCGCCGTCAGGGCGACCTGGGCAACCTCGTCCAGCTGGCCGAGGCCATGAAGTGCTTCCATATCGTAGCGGGCATCTCTCCCGTATGGGGGGATACCGTCAAGCTCCTGCCCCGTCTCCCCAAGGGGTGGAGCGTAGCGGTCAAGGACTATCCTCTCGTCAACACCCGAGCCACCGTGGACATGGAGACATCCTACCCCACGGAAAATACCCAGTCCATGACCCTTGCCCTGCGCGGTGAGATCCCCGAAAAGGCCATCCGTGTCCGCTTCGGCCCCTTCTCCCCCGACTGCGAGACCGTCACCGTGACCCTCAATCATACCCCCTATACTCTCCGGACAGAGCCCTGCGGTGACGCAAAATGGGCATGGCTGGAGATAGACCCCAACACGTTACCGTAAGGAGGAAATATCATGTTCCAAGTATTCAAGCATCCCGCGATCAATGAAGAACTGACCGTATGCGGCGTTCCCTTTGGCATTTGCCGTCAGGACGGCGTGGTCCGTAAGGTGGAAGGGAACCACCTCCCCGTAGACGGCTGCTATGAGACCCTGTACTTTCTGGGTATGTCCACCGACAGCTGGCAATGCTCCGAGTGGTGGGCCCAGACCGAGGTGCAGTACGATGCCTCCATCCGCCTTTTCTTCGGTGACCGCGTGGGCCGCATCCGCCTCATCTTTGACGATCGCACCGAGGAGCTGATCTCGGTGATCTTCGGTGTCAATGCCTTCAACTACAACCTGTTCTTCCGTCCCAAGCCCCACGAGGGCAACCTCATGAGCTTCGGCGCCCCCTACGACGAGCCCTTCAAGTCGGATCCCCACGCCCGCAAGCTGCTGGAGGACGCCCTGGTCATGACCGAGAACACCGCCGAGGATGCCGAAAAGGTGACCAAGTGGGTCTTTGCCTACAAGCCCCGCTCGGATAAGCGCATCATCAAGATCGAGTGGTTCAAGGAGGAGGGAAAGCGCGCCGATTTCGTGGTCGGCGGCATCACAGGCGTCCCCGCGGGGGAGACCGACACCACGGGACTGCCCGCCGTGGATCAGTCCTTCTTCCTGCGCAAGGCGTGGTACAAGCCCGTGGAGGCTCTGAAGCGGAGGATCTACCAGTACCTGGATGAGATCCCTGCCTCGGTGGATCTGCTCCCCATGGAGGGCTTCGACGCTCCTGATATCCGCTTCTACAACAAGGACGGTCTGGATATTTACACCAACGTCTACCGCCGCAACATCATGGACATGGCCTACCACAAGATCACGGATGACGGTATGACCCATACCTCCTCGGCCATGACCGCCAACTTCGGCTGTTACATCGGCTTTGGCTCCTACAATATCAGCGACTCCTACGGCGGCCACGTCTGGACTCGCGATATCGGCCGTATGCTCATCGAGGTCATCAGCATGGGCTACTTTGACCGCGCCATCATGGCGGTGGATAAGCTCCACGAGCTGCTCTACTACCCCTCGGTGCGCTTCAAGATCCCCCATTGGAAGCGGGTGGCCAACCTCATCGCGCAGAATGAGAATGACCTCTTCAACGAGGGCAACGAGAACGATGGGCACGCCTCCATCATGATGGCGGTCTACTCCCTCTACCGCAAGGGCGGCGTAGGGAAGGACTGGCTGATCGCCAACCGCGACCACCTGAAGGCCGCCGCCGATTACTACCTCTGGCAGGAATCCCACCCCGCAGAGTCCAACTTCAACGGCATCCTCTACTCCCACTCCGAGACCTCCTCCCAGACCTTCGGCGGCTACGATCTCTACGCCAATATCATCTCCTCCATCGCCCTGGAGCTGTACGCCCGCCTCTTTGACGTGCTGGAGGAGGGAGACTACGCCGCCGACCTCCGCCGCCTGGCCGACAAGCTCCGTCGGGGCTGTGCCGAGCGGTTCCTCATGGATCACGAAAAATACGGCCAGGTCTGGACGGATACCACCGACGATTGCTGGACCTATGAGTACAAGCGCTTCGCCGATCTCATCCTTTCCTCCGACTACCGTTCGCTGGATATGGCCTCTGCCGATGAAGCCCTCTTTGAGATGATGACCCGCACCTTCGCCGCCGAGCGGGAGGTCTACTACAATCCCTACTCGGGTCGACAGATGGGTTACGGTCAGGGCTACCTCACGGGCGCCGTCCTCATGCTGGATCTGGTGGAGGAGTACACCGCCTGTGTCAATGCCTCGGCCAATCTCTGCTACCACCACACCGACGTGCCCTACGTCGTCCCCGAGGGCGTCATTTATCACGGCTCGGGTCAGTACTGGTTCCGCAACAGTGATCTGGGCAACGCCGTCCAGCAGGCCGAGATCGTCAAGGAAGCCCGCCTCATGCTGGGCGTGGATGACTTCGATCCCGCCGCCCTGAGGATCATTCCCCGTCTCCCCACCACCATGACCGCCATGGAGGCCAAGGGCTTGCCCGTGATCACATCCGACGGAGTCAAGACGGTGGATTACCGCTACGAGAGAAGCACCGATCTGCCCCTGTGGGCCACCGACGGAAACACCGCCTACAGCATGAGCCTTACGGGTGACGTGACGGTGGGCGAGGTGCGCTTCGGCCCCTTTGCGAGCGAGGCCATCACCGCCGGCGGAAGTCTTACCAAGGTAGAGCGGATCAACGGATACTACTATGCGTACGTAAAGCCAACTGTATAAGAGGTCTATGATTATGACGAACAAGGAACGATTCATTCGTTGTATTCTGGGTCAGGAGATCGACCGCACCCCCTTTATCTTCTACTTCGGCCCCTGGGGCACCACGGTGCAGAAATGGGCGGAGGAGGGAGTGGAGAATCCCGGCTCAGCGTGGCTTACGGGCTTTGGCTTCGACCCGCCCATCCTCATGCTCAGCGGTGTGGTCAACCACCTCTACTGCCCCGCCTACGAGCCTCGTGTGCTGGAGAGAAAGGGCAATATCCTCATCATGCAGGATCATCTGGGACAGATCGTCCAATGCGTGGAGGGGAAGGAGGGGATTCCCCATATCCTGCAGTCTCCCGTGACCTGTATCGAGGACTGGGAGAGGATCAAGCGTGAGCGGTTGGATCCCGACGATCCCCGCCGATTCCCGCCCAACTGGAATGAGCTGGTAGAGAGCTGGAAGACCGTCGATGCCCCCATCCAAATCGGTGCCTTCCCCTGTGGCCTGTACGGTACTCTCCGCGACCTCATGGGCGTGGAGGGAAGCCTCATCGCCTTCTACGACGAGCCCGAGCTGGTCAAAACCATCATGGACGATCTCACCGATTTCTGGCTGCGGATCTTCGAGCGCATCACCCGTGACGTACAGGTGGACATGATTCACATCTGGGAGGATATGTCGGGCAAGCAAGGCAGCCTCATCTCCCCCGCCTTCATCCGTGAGTTCATGCTTCCCAATTACAAGCGCATCCGCGACTTTGCCGATGCCCACGGCATCCCCATTATCGTGGCGGATACCGACGGCAACTGCGAGGAGCTGATTCCCCTGTTTTCGGAGGCGGGGGTCAACATGATGCTCCCATTTGAGGTCACGGGAGGCAGCGACGTGACCGTCCTGCGGGAAAAGTACCCCTACATGGCCATGCTGGGGGGCATCAACAAAAACGAGATCGGAAAGGGTCGGGAGGCCATCGATCGCGAGCTGGAGCGCATCCGCCCCCTGCTGGGAAAGCCCGGCTACATCCCCGCTCTGGATCACCTTATCCCGCCCGAGGTGTCCTTTACGGATTACACCTACTTTGTGAACCGCCTCAGGGGGATGATCCTTGGGGAGATCTGAGATCGGGATACCATTGACTGTCCGTTCGATAAAAAGGCGCGCACCTCACTCCGAGCTGCGCGCCTACTTATTTTTTGCAAAGAAAAAACCAACCTGAATTGAATGGTTCAATATAGGTTGGTAATGGTGAGCCAACTTCAAACTAAATCGAATTGAATATGAGAATTTTCATAACTCTCAAAGATGCTTGTTTCTATCGTGTAAAGATAGAACAACTAGCTATTCGGACATTCTATTACTTCAAATACATTCTTTAGGTAAAACCGAAAAACTGACA
>JAGAIH010000383.1 GCA_017626655.1 Clostridia bacterium
CCCGTCGGTCCCCGCCCACGGAGACGCCTCCGAGCGGGCTTTGAAGTCCTTGACCGATACCCAGCGCAGGATCTTCGAGATCCTCCCCCTGGATCACGCCGTACCCATCGACTACCTGACCCGTGAGGGCTTTACCGTCGGTGAGATCATGGCCGCCATGACCGTCCTGGAGATCAAGGGCCTGACGGTCACCCTCCCCGGAGGGCTTTACTCAAGAAAATAATCGGTTTGCCTGTCGGCAGACCAATGAAAGGAATACAGTTCACATGGCAAAAACCAATCTGGTCATCGTGGAGTCTCCCTCCAAGGCAAGCACCATCAAGGGCTATCTCGGCTCCAACTATAAGGTCATCGCCTCGGTGGGCCACGTCCGCGACCTGCCCAAGAGTACCCTCGGCGTGGATATTGAGAATGGCTTCGCCGCTCACTACATCAACATCCGCGGTAAGGGCGATATCATCAAGGAGATCAAGAAGGAGGCCAAGAACGCGGGCAAGATCTTCCTGGCCACCGACCCTGACCGCGAGGGTGAGGCCATCTCCTGGCACCTGGCCAACGCCCTGGGCATTCCCGTGGAGCAGGTCCAGCGCGTCACCTTCAACGAGGTCACCAAGACCGTGGTCAAGGCCGCCATCAAGCAGCCCCGACCCATCGACATGAACCTGGTCAACGCCCAGCAGACCCGCCGTATCCTGGACCGCATCGTGGGCTACAAGCTCTCCCCCTTCCTGTGGAAGACGGTCAGAAGCGGTCTCTCCGCGGGCCGCGTCCAGTCTGTGGCCACCAAGATCATCGTGGACCGTGAGAACGAGATCCGCGCCTTTATCCCCGAGGAGTACTGGACTATCGACGCCACCCTCATTCCCGCCGAGGGCAAGCCCTTCGTCGCCCGCTTCTATGGCGACCACAGCGGTAAGGTGCGCCTTACCAATGAAGCCCAGGCCATGACCGTGGTGAACGCCGTGGAGGGTCAGCCTTTCACCGTGGACAGCGTCAAGCGCTCCACCCGCAAGAAGCACCCCGCCCCTCCCTTCACCACCTCCACCATGCAGCAGGAGGCCTCCCGTAAGCTGGGCTTCCAGTCCCAGAGAGTTATGCGTGTGGCCCAGGAGCTGTACGAGGGCGTGAACCTCGGCTCCGAGTTCGGCGGCGTACAGGGTCTGATCACCTATATGCGTACCGACTCCCTCCGCGTCTCCGCCGACGCCCAGGCCGCCGCCGCCACCCTCATCCGTGAGAAGTACGGCGACCGCTACTACCCCGAGACCCCCCGAGTCTACAAGACCCGCGCCACCGCCCAGGACGCCCACGAGGCCATCCGCCCCGCGCGGGTGGAGATTGAGCCCGCCATGGTCCGCAAGACCCTGACCTCGGATCAGTACCGCCTCTACAAGCTCATCTGGGAGCGCTTCGTGGCCAGCCAGATGGAGTCCGCCGACCTGGCGACCCTGACCCTGGACTTCGACTGCAAGGGCTACCTCTTCCGCACCAGCGGCTACACCGTCACCTTCCCCGGTTATATGGCGGTCTACGAGGAGTCTGTGGACGAGTCCCACCGCCCCCACGCCGACGAGCCCGAGGAGCAGAAGGACCTCCGCATTCCCGCGCTGACCGAGGGCCAGGTGCTGGAGTCCGACAAGATCGACCCCGCCCGCCACTTCACCGAGCCCCCGCCCCGCTACACCGAGGCGTCCCTCATCAAGCTCCTGGAGGAGAAGGGCATCGGCCGTCCTTCCACCTTCGCCACCATCATCACCACCATCATCTCCCGCGGCTACGTCAAGAGAGAATCCAAGTCCCTGGTGCCCACCGAGCTGGGCGAGGTCACCAACACCATCATGCTGCGGAACTTCTCCACCGTGGTGGATGAGCAGTTCACCGCCCATATGGAGGACGAGCTGGACGGCATCGAGGAGGGCAACGAGGAGATGGTGACGGTCCTGTCCCGCTTCTGGGGCAGCTTCGAGCAGCAGCTCACCGCCGCGGAAAAGACCATTGGCAGCATCAGCGTCCAGATCCCCGTGGAGACCACCGACATGGTGTGCGATAAGTGCGGCGCTCAGATGATCGTCAAGAACGGCCGCTTCGGTAAGTTCGCCGCCTGCCCCAACTACCCCACCTGTAAGAACACCAAGCCTCTGATCCCCGAGGCCGATCCCGCCGTCGAGAAAAAGGCTCCCGAGACTACCGAGTCCGCCGAGGCCGAGAAGAAGCCCGAGATCGTCCCCGATATGGTCTGCGAGAAGTGCGGCGCGCCCATGGTCCTGCGGAACGGCCGCTACGGCAGCTTCTACGCCTGCTCGGCCTACCCCACCTGTAAGTTCACCAAGCCTAAGACCCGCGACATCGGCGTGGCCTGCCCCAAGTGCCAAGCCAAGCTGGTCATGAAGACGGGCCGCAACAAGACCGTGTTCTACAGCTGTGAGCGCTACCCCGACTGCGACTTCTCCTCCTGGGATCTCCCCACCGCCGAGACCTGCCCCACCTGCGGTCAGATGCTCTTCCGCAAGAAGGGTAAGGCCCTCCTGGTCTGCCACGACAAGAACTGCGGCTACTCCCGCGAGGCCGAGCCTATGGCCGAGATGCCCACCGAGGAGTAAGCCATGGCACACATCAATGTTTTTGGCGCGGGTCTGGCAGGCAGTGAGGCCGCCTGGCAGGCGGCGCAAAGGGGCGTTGAGGTCACTCTCTACGAGATGAAGCCCCACAAATACACCCCCGCCCACCACAGCGAGGGCTACGCCGAGCTGGTCTGCTCCAACTCCCTGCGCTCCGACCGTGTCACCGTGGCCTCGGGACTTCTGAAGGAGGAGCTTGCCCGCATGGGCTCCCTCATCATGGAGGCCGCCCGCGCCACCCAGGTCCCCGCGGGATCGGCTCTGGCGGTGGACCGCGAGAAGTTCTCGGCCTATATCACCGAGAAGATCCAAAACCACCCCCTCATCACCGTGGTGGAGGAAGAGATCACCGAGCTGCCCACCGAGGGCATCACGGTGGTGGCCACGGGCCCTCTGACCTCTGACACCTTCGCCGATTGGCTGAAGGACAATCTGATCGGCGAGGGCTTCCACTTCTTCGACGCGGTAGCGCCCATCGTGGATTTTGCCTCCATCAACATGGAGGTGGCCTTCTTCGCCTCCCGCTACAACAAGGGGGACGCCGACTACATCAACTGCCCCATGACCAAGGAGCAGTACGACGCCTTCTACAACGCCCTCATCACCGCTGAGGAGGCAGAGCTCAAGGACTTTGACAAGGATCTCAAGGTTTTTGAGGGCTGTATGCCCGTGGAGGTCATGGCCAAAAGAGGCTACGACACCCTGCGCTACGGTCCCTTGAAGCCCGTGGGCCTGGTGGACAGCCGCACCGACGCCCGCTCCTACGCCGTGGTCCAGCTCCGCCGCGAGAACCGGGAGGGAACCATGTACAATCTGGTGGGCTTCCAGACCCACCTCACCTTCCCCGCCCAGAAGCGGGTCTTCTCCATGATCCCCGGCCTGGAAAACGCCGACTTCCTCCGCTACGGCGTCATGCACCGCAACACCTACCTCCCCTCCCCCGACTTGCTGGATGCCGACTATAAGCTCCGCAAGGGATACGGCGAGGGCCAGGTCTACTTTGCGGGTCAGATGACGGGAGTGGAGGGCTACATCGAGTCCACCGGCTCGGGCTTTGTGGCGGGCCTCAACGCCGCCCGCCTGGCCCTGGGTCTGGAGCCTCTGATCTTCCCCCAAACCACCATGATCGGCGCCATGGCCCACTATATCAGCCACGGCGGCCTGGGGGATTTCGTCCCCATGAACGCCAATTTCGGCATCATCCCTTCCCTGGAGACCCGCGTCAAGGGCGGTAAGGTTGCCCGCTACGAGGTCTACGCCGCCAGAGCGCTGGAGGCGCTGGACGGGGTGATGGATACCGTCAACCAAGCCAAGCAGTAAAACACGCCCAACGGAACCCCTCACAAGCGGGTTCCGAGCGGCCAAAAGCCTTTAATCGCGATACCCCTTAAAGGCTTCTGATCGCTCCGCCTTCGCGGTTGGGTTTCCATCAAAACAAAAAGAAAGGAAACCGAAAACCATGAAAATCATCATCGACTGCATGGGCGGCGACAACGCCCCCCTGGAAATGCTCAAGGGCGTTATCGACGCCAAGGCCGAGCTGGGAGGGGAGTACCTCCTGGTGGGCCACAGGGAGATCCTGGAGACCGCCGCCCGGGAGAACGGGCTGGATATCTCGGGCTTTGAGATCCTCCACGCCGATACCGTCATCACCATGGAGGACGACTCCATGGCCTTCCGCGAGAAGAAGGACTCCTCCATGACCATGGCCCTCAAGGCTCTGGCCAATGGAGAAGGAGACGCCATGGTCTCCTGCGGCAACACGGGCACCCTTTTCGCGGGAGCGACCCTCACCGTTCGCCGCATCAAAGGAGTCCACCGCGCCGCCCTGGCCGCCACTCTCCCCTTCAACCCCCCCGTTCTGCTCCTGGACTGCGGCGCCAACGTCACGGTCCAGCCCGAGTTCCTCCCCCAGTTCGCCGCCATGGGCTCGGCCTACATGAAGGCCCTCTACGGCCTGGACAATCCCCGGGTGGGCCTCCTGAACAACGGCGCCGAGGAGCATAAGGGTACCCCCCTCCATACCGAGGCCCACCAGCTCCTCAAGGCCTGCCCCGACATCAACTTTATTGGCAACGTGGAGGGCAATCAGGTCCCCTTCGGCACTTGTGATATTCTGGTCACCGACGGCTTTACGGGTAACGTCCTGCTCAAGACCATGGAGGGCATGGGCAAGCTGTTCATGACCCGTATGAAGGGGATCTTTTACGCCTCCGTCATCTCCAAGCTGGCGGCGCTTACCGTCAAAAAATCCTTCATGCAGTTCAAAAAGGACATGGACGTCAAGGAGCATGGCGGCAGTCCCATCCTGGGTATCCGCAAGCCCGTCATCAAGGCCCACGGCTCCTCGGATGCCCGCGCCTTCAAGAGTGCCATCCGCCAGGCTATGCGCTTTGCCGAGTCGGGGGCTATTGAGTCCCTGGAGCGTCAGCTGGGTGCCGAGGCCCCCGCGGGGAAGGAGTAAGCCGTGGCATCCGAGATGAATCTGAATCCCCTGGAGCGGCTGGAGACCGCCGTGGGGTACGCCTTCAAGGACAAGTCCCTCCTCCGCCGCGCCATGACCCATTCCTCCCACTCCAACGAGACGGGAGAGCGCAACCACCACCTCCTCTGCAACGAGCGGTTGGAGTTTTTGGGTGACTCGGTGCTGTCCATCGTGGTCAGCCGTTACCTGTATACCGCCTACCCCCAGGAGGGGGAGGGCATCCTCACCAATATGCGTAAGGACGTGGTCTGCGCCGAGGCCCTGGCCCGCTATGCCCGTAGGATCGGCATCGGCGACTGCCTCCTTCTCGGTAAGGGCGAGGCCCAGTCCGGAGGCTATGACAAGGAGAACATCCTGGCCGACGCCTTTGAGGCCCTCCTGGCCGCCATCTACCTGGACGCGGGAGAGCGGGGCATGGACATCATCGCCGCCTTCCTCCTGCCCCTGGTGCAAAAGGATCTGTCCGAGCTGGAATCCAAGGGCATTGACGGGGACTACAAGACCCCCCTCCAGCAGCTGGTCCAGCAAACCGAGGGCGACGTCCTGGAATACGTCCTCATCCGCGCCGACGGCCCCGACCACCAAAAGACCTTTGAGGTGGAGGTCAGAGTCAATTCCAACCCCTGCGGGCGAGGGATCGGCACCTCCAAGAGAAAAGCCGAGCAGGCCGCGGCCAAGGCGGCGCTGAAGGTTTTCGGCATTTGTTAAGAGAGAAATAGGAGAAATTCCGTGTACTTAAAATCAATCGAAATGCAGGGCTTCAAGTCCTTTCCCGACCGCACCAAGCTGGTCTTTGATCCCGGGCATAAGGGCTCGGATCAGATGGTGACCGACGGCTCCTCGGTGGGCGTTACGGTCATCGTCGGCCCCAACGGAAGCGGTAAATCCAACATCGCAGACGCCATGCGGTGGGTGCTGGGTGAGATCTCCTCCAAGACCCTGCGAAGCAGTAAAATGGAGGACGTCATCTTCGGCGGTGCCGACAGCCGCCGTCCCATGGGCTACGCCGAGGTATCCGTGACCTTTGACAATACCTCCGACTTCGGCAAGCTGGATTGCCCTTACGACGAGGTCACCGTCACCCGCCGCTATTTCCGCGCGGGAGAGAGTGAATATCTGATCAACCGCAAGGCCGTGCGCCTGAAGGATATCTACGAGCTGTTCCTCAACACAGGTATCGGCCGAGACGGCTACTCCATCATCGGTCAGGGCCGGATCGCCGACATGGTTTCCCGTAAGAGCGAGGAGCGGCGAAGCGTATTCGAGGACGCCTCGGGTATCGCCAAGTACCGCGTCAAGAAGAACGAGGCCGAGCGCAAGCTGAAGGCCACCGAGGACAACCTGGTCCGCGTCCGCGACATTTTCGCCGAGGTGGAGTCCCAGATCATTCCCCTGGAGAAGGAGGCCAACAAGGCGCGCAAGGGAATCGTCCTGCTGGAGGCCAAGAAGCGGGCCGACATCAGCCTGTGGCTCTACGACACCGAGCATCTCAGCCGTGAGATCGCCGAGGCAACCGAGCTGCGGGGCCACGCCGAATTCGACCTGCGCCAGGCCGAGGAGGCCGTGGAGGCGCTGGACGTCCAGCGGGATCGCTTGTCCGAGATGAGCCAGGGAAGCCGCGCCGTCTCCGAGGAGCTTTTGGGCAAGATCACCGCCCTCACCGAGGCCCAGCACGACCTGGACAGCCGCTACCGCGTCACCGAGACCACCATGGCCCACACCGAGGAGCTCATCACCGCCGCAGGAGAGACCCGCGCCGCCCTTTTGCGTCAGCTGGAC
>JAGAIH010000384.1 GCA_017626655.1 Clostridia bacterium
ACGCGGATGAAGCGGGCGCGGATGTCCACGTCCTTTACGGTGTCGCGCTCGCTGATGGCGCAGATGGTCGTCCAGTTCAGACCGTCGGCGGACCAGCACAGCTCGCCGCTTTGGACGTAATCGGCGGCGTGCGCGGGGACGCCGGTCCTGAAGGTGATGCGGGAGACCGAAACCACGGCACCAAGATCGATCTCAAAGTAGTCCCCCTTCTGTCCGCCTCGGGAGGACCAGAAGTAGGTGTTGGGGTCCGAGTCGCTCATAAGCTCGGGGAAATAGGTGGAGTAGGTGGGAAGGCTGGTGGTCAGGGTGGGAGCGCCCGCGGGACCATCATCCGATGCGGCGCGGTTGGTGTTGACCTCAAAGGCGCGGCACTTGACCCAGCCGCTCCCCGCGTTGGCGACGGCGCGGACACGGATATAGCGGGCCTTGATGGACAAGCCTTGCAGGTACAGCTCCTCGCCGCAGCTGCCGCTGTGGATCACCGCCCATTCCTTGCCGTCCGCAGAATACTCCACGATCCCTGCCGCCATGGCGTCGCTGCCTCCCGCGCCCGTGGCGATATAGACGTTCTTTACCTCTATAATCTCGCCGAGATCCACGCCGAGGTAGCCCGTTTTGTTCCCGGCGGCGGTGTTGAGGTCGCCGTGGGTCCAGAAGTAGGTGGAATCGTCACCGTCGGTCATGTAGTCGGGGACGTAGCTCTCGTAGGGGTTGCAGTTGGTATAGGGCTTGGCGGGAGCGAAGGAGATACCGTCAATCTGACCCAGCAGAATGCTGAAGCGGCTGTTCAGGGTGGAGAAATAGGAGGTCAGCACGTTTTCCGAGACCAGGCGGGGATTCTGTCGGATGCTCTTTTCGATCATCTTGTACCGTCCCAGCTTTTTGACGATACCGCTGAGATCTCTTCCGTCGTGATAATCCGACTCCATCTCTACGTAGATCAGACCCATCTCGCCGTAGGCGCGGTACTTCTCCACCCACTCACGGATCTCTCCCACCATGTCGGTATTGGAGGAGGCGAGGATAGCATCGGCGTTGTCCACCATTCTTTGGAAGTAGTTGCCAAGGGCCCGGAGGGTATCGGGGTTGACGTCCTTCTTGAAGTCGTCCAGAAGCTTTTTCAGCTCCACGCTGTCGGTGTTCTTGTTGATCCCCGAGGCACAGGTCATGGAGATGAAGTCTAAGAGAGCCTCCGAGGCGTCGGGCATGAGGGCTTCGCAGGCGGCGGACAGGGACTTTTCGCTGTCATAGGCCTCGGGATTCCAGAGGTAGTCCCCCGTGGTAAAGAGAGGCACCATGGAGGCGTAGCCCTGGTTCATGGGGTTAGCGGTCAGACCCGTGATGGACTGGTAGAGGGTCTTCTCCAGCCCCACGCAGGGACCCATGAAGAGGTGGTTGGCCAGGGTATCGTTGACGGGGTAGTTCCACCAGATCAGCACCTTACGGCCGTAGGTCTTGATGATGTGCCGGAGGGATTGGTTGGTGATGGACTCGGGGATGACACCGGGGCCCGTCCACATCAGCACCACGTCCTTATGGATGAGGGGAGCGATCTTGTTCGTATAATCGGTCAGGAAGGGATCGCCGTACTCGGTGGTGATGGCGATGAGATCGCTCACCCCCTCGTGGGTCTCCACGAACCTTGTCTGGAAGTCGCTCAGGAGCTTGGCGTGCCCCTCGGCGTCCAGGGTGGGGATATCGTCCAGGAAGATGGCGAAGTCGCGGCAGCCCAGCTCGTAGATCTGCTCGCACTTGGCCATGAGCTTATTGAAGTCGGCCTCGTAGCCGCCTGCCAGGTTGATATCACCGCCGGGGGAGATGGCGTAGATGAACTTGACCTTGTTTTCATTGGCAGTGGTGATGAGGTCGGTCATGCGCTGAAGCTCTTCTCCCGTGTAGAGAGAACGCCACTGGGCGCGGTGCTTGGGATCGTCCTTGGGGGCGTAGATGTAGGCGTTCATCTTGTTCTCGCCCATGAACTTGAAGAGGTCCTTGCGGTACTCATGGGTCCATGCGGTGCCGTAGAAGCCCTCGATCACGCCGCGAATGGGGTTGTGGGGGGCGTCCTTCACCGTAACGGCGGGGCATTTGCCGTCCTCGGTGAGCTGAAGGAGGGTCATGATCGCGTAGTGGAGACCTCGCTCGGTTTGGGCCTCGATCTTGACGCCCTCAGGGGTGACCGTGAGGACGTAGCCCTCATCGGCGCCGTAAGAAAGCTCGGTGAGATCGCGCATCTCCACCGTGATGCTCACGCCGCCCTCGGCCTTCATGCCCTTGGTGGCCAGGAGGTCGGCGTAGTCCGTGAGGGATCCATCTAAGGTGACCTTGGAGAGATCGACGGTGGTATCACCTGCCGCGATCTCCATAGGAGTGGGGTAGACGGCGGGGACGGATATCTCGGGTGCGGGAACGGTCTCGTCCTCGGTGTCGGGGGAGGTGGAGGGAGTGTCGGCAGTGCCGCTCTCCTCGGGGAGGGTGTCGGGGGCAGAGGTGTCGCCCTCGGTCACGGGGTCGGTATCTTGGGGGGTACCTTGACCCACGCAGGCGGAGAGGAGAAGCAAGGCGGATACTGCGATGAGGAGGAGGGTGAGGTGTTTTTTCACGGTGTGGCTCCTTTCGAGGCTTGCTTTTGGGGATGAGTATTCAAATTTGGGTTTATCGGTGCGTTGACCGTTCCCTTGTCTTCTCCAGCGGAGAAGGGGGACCGCGAAGCGGTGGATGAGGAGAGTATTTGTAAACCAACTTACCGGGATTACGGTTA
>JAGAIH010000385.1 GCA_017626655.1 Clostridia bacterium
ACCGCGAAGCGGTGGATGAGGAGAACACTTGTAAACCAGCGTTCTGGGAGAGTGGCTACCTTTCCTACCGCTTTTTGGATTTCGGCCCCCAAAAAAACAAGCAGTTGTACAAATTGTTTTAACACTTCTACCCGCATAGTTGTGGGAGCGTAACCGTAATCCCGGTAAGTTGGTTTACAAATACTCTCCTCATCCACCGCTTCGCGGTCCCCCTTCTCCGCTGGAGAAGGCAAGGGAACGGTCAACACACCGATAAACCCAAATTTGATCCATCGTTCCACGAAAGGAGGATCTCATGTCCGACCAAAAGACCTACGTCGCCATCGACCTGAAATCCTTCTACGCCTCGGTGGAATGCATCGAGCGAGGCCTCGACCCCATGAGCACCAACCTCCTGGTGGCCGACTCCGCCCGCACCGAAAAGACCATCTGCCTGGCGGTCTCCCCCTCCCTCAAAAGCTACGGCATATCCGGCCGCGCCCGCCTCTTTGAGGCCGTGAGCCGCGTCAAGCAGGTCAACGCCGAACGACGCGAGAAGGCGCCGAATCACCGATTGACAGGTAAATCCTACAGCCAAAGCGAGCTGACCGCCGACCCCACCCTGGCCGTGGACTTTATCATCGCCCCGCCCCGCATGGCCCACTACATGGAGTACAGCACCCGCATCTATCAGGTCTACCTCAAGCACGTGGCCCCCGAGGATATCCACGTCTACTCCATCGACGAGGTCTTCATCGACGCCACCCCCTACCTCAAGCAAAGCGGCCTCTCCGCCCACGACTTCACCCGCCGCATCATCCGCCACGTCCTGAAGGAGACGGGCATCACCGCCACGGCGGGCATCGGCTCAAACCTCTACCTCTGCAAGGTAGCCATGGACATCATGGCCAAGCACGTGGAGGCCGATGCCGATGGCGTCCGCATCGCCGAGCTGGACGAGTACACCTACCGTGCCGCCCTCTGGGACCACCGCCCCCTCACCGACTTCTGGCGCCTGGGCAAGGGCTACGAGCGCTCCCTGGAAGCCCACGGCCTCTACACCATGGGGGATATCGCCCGCTGCTCGGTGGGGGAGCCCACCGCCTTCCATAACGAAGCCCTCCTCTATAAGCTGTTCGGTGTCAACGCCGAGCTGCTCATCGACCACGCCTGGGGCTGGGAGCCCTGCACCATCGCCGACATCAAGGCCTACAAGCCCGAGTCCAACAGCATCTCCTCGGGCCAGGTCCTCCAATGCCCCTACACCTATGAGAAAGCCTGCCTGGTCATCCGCGAGATGGCCGACCTTCTCACCCTGGACCTGGTGGATAAGGGCCTCATGACCGATCAGATCGTCCTCACCGTTGGCTACGATATCGAGAACCTCACCGACCCCACGAGAGCCGCCCGCTACAAGGGGGAGATCACCACCGACTACTACGGCCGTAAGATCCCTAAGCACGCCCACGGCACCGAGAACCTGGGGGGCTACACCTCCTCCACCAAGCGCATCGTCGCCGCCACAGACCGCCTCTGCAAGCGCATCCTGGACCCCTCCCTCCTGGTCCGCCGCATGAGCATCACCGCCGCCCGCGTCCTGGACGAGACCGAAGCCCGCAAGACCGAAGCCCGGGAGGAGCAGCTCTCCATGTTCACCGACTACGAGGCCGAGGAGAGGGAACGAGCGGCCGAGGAGGCCGCCCTGAACAAGGAGCGGCGTATGCAGAAGACGGTCATCGACATCAAGAAGAAGTACGGCAAGAACGCCATCATGAAGGGCATGAACCTGGAGGAGGGCGCCACCGCCAAGGATCGAAACCGCCAGATCGGCGGGCATAAAGCGTAAACGGGAGGGAAGCACATGGACAGTAACCGCAAAAAGACCCCCGCCGAGGAAAAATACGCCGACATCATAAACCTCCCCCACCATCGCTCCCCCACCCGCCCCCATATGTCGAGCTACGACCGCGCCGCCCAGTTCTCCCCCTTCGCCGCCCTGACGGGCTACGACGCCGCCGTAGCCGAGACCGCCCGCCTCACCGACAGCCGTATCGAGCTGACCGAGGACAAAAAGCAACTTTTGGACGAAAAGCTCCATCTATTGCTGGATATGGCCGACCATCCCCCCGCCGTCCGCATCACCCGCTTCATCTCAGACGAGCGCAAGGCGGGAGGCTCCTACGAGGCCGTCACCTGCCGGGTCGCCTCGGTGGACACCTATGAAGGCTGTGTGGTACTGACGGATAAGAGACGGATACCCATACGGGATATATCGGATATTGAATTATAAGGCCATCGCTTTGGGATTTTATAGAGCATCAAATTGGGGTTTATCGAACTGTTTGACGGAACAGATCAGTATGTTTTTGGGTGACC
>JAGAIH010000386.1 GCA_017626655.1 Clostridia bacterium
ACCGAGAACCTCAAAAACGTGCATATCATCATCGAGGTGCTGGACGCCCGCGTCCCTGTCAGCTCCCGCAATCCCGAGCTGAGGAAGATGACGGGGGATAAGCCCACCATCCTTCTCCTCAACAAAGCCTCCCTGGCCGACCCCAAGAAAAGCAAGGAGTTCGTGAAGCTCTACACCGACGCCCATACTTTCTGCATCCTCTGCGACTGTGTCACGGGTGAGGGGCTGAACCGCCTCCCCGAGGCCATCCGTACCGTCCTCAAGGACAGAGTGGAGCGATACGAGGAGAAGGGCCAGGCGGGACGGCACCTCCGCGCCATGGTGGTGGGAGTTCCCAACGTGGGCAAGTCCACCCTCATCAACCGCATGAGCGGCGCCACCAAGGCCAAGACCGAGAACCGTCCCGGCGTTACCCGCGACAAGCAGTGGGTCACCACCAAGATCGGCATTGATCTTCTGGATATGCCCGGCGTTCTCTGGCCCAAGTTCGAGGACCAGATCATCGGCGAGAACCTGGCTGTCACGGGCGCCATCCGCGACGATATCCTGGATATTGAGCATCTGGCGGTCAAGCTGGTGGGCAGACTCCGTGAGCTGTACCCCGCCGAGCTGTGCGCCCGCTTCAAGATCACCGATAAGGACGCCTGGCAGGACATGACCGATCTTCAGCTTCTGACCCTCATCGGCAAGAAGCGGGGCTGTCTGATCCCCGGCGGCATCGTGGATACCGAGCGGGTGTCCAATCTGCTCATCGACGAGTTCCGCGCCGGTAAGATCGGTAAGATGACCATTGATAAGCTCCCCGCGCCCAAGGCCCCCGCGGCAAAGGCCGAACAGCCCGCCGAGGAGAAGCCCGCGTCCGAAGCTCCCGACACCGCCGCAAAGGAGGACGAGTAAATGCCCTCCTACGATATCGAGCGCGCCCTCCGCGACGAAGGCTACACGGTCGTCTGCGGCGTGGACGAGGCGGGGCGAGGTCCCCTCTGCGGACCTGTGGTGGCCGCCGCCTGTATCCTGCCCGACGGACTGGATATCCCCGAGCTGAACGACTCCAAGAAGCTCACCACCAAGAAGCGGGATAAGCTCTACGACCTCATCAAGGAAAAGGCCGTCGCCTACGGCATCGCCGAGGGGACGGTGGAGGAGATAAATCAGCTGAATATCCTGGAGGCCGACCTCCTGGCCATGCGCCGCGCCATCGACGGGCTCCATACCCCCGACGGAACCCCCTACAAGGCGGACTTCGCCCTCATCGACGGCAATATCGACCGCGATTTTCAGATCCCCGCCCGCGCCGTGGTCAAGGGTGATTCCCTCTCCATGTCCATCGCCGCCGCCTCCATTCTGGCCAAGGTCACGAGGGACCGTATGTGCGAGGAGATGGACAAGGCCTACCCTCAGTACGGCATTGCCAAGCACAAGGGCTACGGAACCAAGGAGCATATGGCCGCCCTCCGCGAGTTCGGCCCCTCTCCCATCCACCGCACCAAATTCGTCCGCTTTCTGGATGAGGACAAGAAATGAGCGGCTCCACTCTTACGTCCAACAAGACCCGCCGCCAGGTGGTGGGCAAGCTGGGGGAGGACGAGACCATCCGCCGCTACGGTGAGCTGGGCTTCACCGTGGTGGCGCGGAACCTCCATATCTCCCGCAACGAGATCGACTTGATCCTGGAGGATGATACCCACCTGGTCTTCGCTGAGGTCAAGACCCGCCACGCCTCCCCCGAGGCCCGTACACGCTACGGACGTCCCGCCGCCGCCATTGACAAGGGCAAGCGGGAGCGCATGAGAAAGGCCGCTGAGGACTATCTGCGGGAGCATCCCACCGGAAAACAGCCCCGCATCGACGTATCCGAGGTCTATCTCCGAAGACGCCCCGACGGCACCGACGAGGTCGTGGCCGTCAAGCTCTATCCCAACGCCTTTGCCGGGCGCTGACACACAAGTTTGAGGTACATATTATGAAACTGTCTCTTTTCGATACCCATTGCGACACCGCCCTGGAGCTTTACAATCACAAGGCTCATCTGGACCGCAACGACTGCTGCCATATCTCCCTGGAGAAGGCATCCTGCTATGAAAGCTACGCCCAGTACTACGCCATCTGGTCCAACCGCCGCCTGGACGACGAGGCCTGCTGGCAGGTATTCCTTGAGTCCTCCGCTTACTTCAAGCAGGAGCTGGCCCGCATCCCCGATCAGGCGGTGCAGGTGGCGAGCGGCGCCGAGCTGGAGGCCGCCGTCAAAGCGGGCAAGCACGCCGCCATCCTGGCCGTGGAGGACGCACGCCTGACCGCGGGTAAGCTCGAGCGGGTGGACGAGTTGTACGCCCTGGGCGTCCGCTACCTCACCCTTCTGTGGGGCGGGAACACCTGCATCGGCGGCTCCCACGACACCGAGAACGGTCTGACCGACTTCGGCAAGGCCGTGGCCAAGCGCTGCTTCGAGCTGGGCATCGTCCCCGATGTCTCCCACGCCTCCGAGCAGTCGGTGGACGATCTTCTCCCCATCGCATACGAGTGCGGTAAGCCCTTCATCGCCACCCACTCCAATTCCCATGCCCTCTACCCCCACACCCGCAACCTCCGCGACCGCCATTTCGCGGCCATCAAGGAGCTTCACGGTATCGTGGGCGTCAGCCTCTGTCCTCCTCACCTCATGGATACCTCCCTACGCCCCGCAACCGCCGAGGATGTCTTCGCCCACGTGGACTACTACCTGTCCATCGGCGGCGAGGATATGGTAGGCTTCGGAGCCGACTGGGACGGCACCGACCTTCCCCAGGGCTTTTCCCACGTGGGCCATCTTGAGCAGGTCGCCGAGGTCATGGCCCGCCACAACTACTCCGAGGAACTGATCCACAAGCTCTTCTGGAAGAATTTCTATAATTTCGCTACCAAAAATCTCTGATATACAGGAGCCACAAAACCATGCTGTACCAATCCACCCGCGACCAAGCACACAAGAAGTATACCGCCGCCGAGGTCATCAAGATGGGCCTGGCCCCCGACGGAGGTCTGTTCATCCCCGAGTCCATCCCCGCCCTGACGACCGAGGAGATCACCGCCCTCAGCAAGGACACCTACCCTGTCCGCGCCGCCAAGATCCTGGGCAAGTTCCTCACCGACTACACCTACGAGGAGCTGCTCTCCGACTGCGAGGCCGCCTACGCCGAGTCCTCCTTCCCCGGCGGCGCCGCCCCTCTGGTTCATGTACACGATAACGTCTACTCCCTGGAGCTGTGGCACGGTCCCACCGCCGCCTTCAAGGATATGGCGCTCCAGATCATGCCCCGCCTCCTCTCCCGTGCTATTGTCAAGACGGGGGAGACCCGCGACGCCCTGATCCTGGTGGCCACCTCGGGCGACACGGGCAAGGCCGCTCTGGAGGGCTACAAGGACATCGACCGCATCAAGATCATGGTCTTCTACCCCGTGGACGGTGTCAG
>JAGAIH010000387.1 GCA_017626655.1 Clostridia bacterium
CTCCTGTAGCTCGGAAACCGTGCACAGGTCCTCAAAAAAGCTGTAGCAATCCTCAACAGTCTCGAGCGTCAGGATGGCTTCAAACAGAAAATCCAGCTTCTCGTCCTTGATCTTGCTTGCCATGGTGAAACTCCTTTCGCGTAGGGTACAAGACCCCACCTTATTTAGAGTTATTATACCACATTTTTCGCCCCGTGTAAAGAGGATTGAGTAAATTCCACAAAATTTTTCGCAAAAAACTCACCGCATGCATCTGCTCCAAAAAACAAGCCCCCGCCGAAGCGGGAGCCTGCGTGGGTGAGAGCTTACTGGTTCTGGTTCTTGCCGGCCAGACCGTTCTCGTAGGACTGGATCATCTTCTTGACCATCTGCCCGCCGATAGAACCGGCCTGAGCGGAGGTCAGCTGACCGTTGTAGCCCTGGTTGAGGGTAACGCCGACCTCATTGGCGGCCTCCATCTTGAACTGGTTGAGTGCCTGCTTTGCCTCGGGAACGAGGGTCTTATTGCTTCTTGCCATGGTAATGGACTCCTTTTCGTCAAAAACTCTTGCTTGTCCCGCCACCTGAACGCCGTGACTCGGCACGCCAAGGGAACCGCGTACCTTACGCCTCCGACTCGGCAGGGAAACAGCGCATCTATATCATCGAGACCCCGAAGGACTCGCCGCGGCCGTCCCTCGGACTCGCCGTGTCTTGCGCCCTGTCGCGTCTCTGGTATTATTGTGGGCTGATTTCGGCGAGATATGAATGGAAAGTATTGCATGTCGAATACCTTCTCGGGATTCCTTGCAGAGTTCGTTGCGAAAATTTGCGCTCCCTATTGCAATTCACGAGAAAAAGTCGTATAATAGGATCGTGAGAGCTTACGATTTATAAGAGGGGTGCTGATATGTTTTACTATAAGGTCATGCACAAATACAAATCAGACGATCGGGACGAGATAAAAGAGGTCGGAGTTTTTTCATCAAAAGAAAAGGCTTTTCAAGCCATAGACGCGGTAAAGGACAAGCCCGGCTTTGTCGATCATCAAGACGGTTTTTCGGCCAAAAGGATTTTTCGATTGTTCAAGCCTCTGCTTACGGATCAAATTTTCTGGCGCGACGGATTCGATACATATTATTTTGACAGACGGTTGAATGAGATTTGCTGTGATGAGGAAAAGAACCTGATGAAGTATTTCACGTTTCTCTTGACTGAATACGGCTTTCGATTCGATAAGATTGAGCTCGGTGATCTGGTGGATGAGAACGGAAAGCGATGGTTCTACGGCCCCTATAATTGCTACTATTTTTACAATGACAAAGTATGCGTGAACTTCATGAATTTAGTGCAAAGACAGGACTGGAACGTTTACGTGACCGATGCGGTGCTTTCGGATCAGAACCTCATCAAAAAAGGGAAGGAAGTACCGGGGGAACTGTGCTACAATTGGTCTTTGCTGGCATCCACGATCAAAAAAGAGCTTGTGGAGAGCCAAACGATCTTGGGCATCAGGATCAATTAACACCGCGGACCTCATTTGCCGATCCAAATTTGCGGGAGGATCATAGAAGGCATTCGGCATGTATAGCAGTTGTCATGCGATCACCAACAAGGCGACGGTCCCCGTCGCCTTCATCTTTTCCGTCCCCCTTGACACTCCCGTCCAAATTTGCTATAATAATACCATACCCCCCAAGAAAGGAGGCAAAATCATGAATATCGACTATAACCTGATCCTGGTCAAAGGCGAAGACAAAACTGCCTCCGTGGTCTCTTGGCGGTTTCATCCCTATAAGCCCATCGTGTTCATAACCTATAGCAATCATAGGGAATACCCCTACAGAACAGATTTGGTTGAGTTCCACAAGAATCCCAGGATCGTGTATCTGGAAGACAGAATTGCCCTGAAAGATGAATCGCCCCTGTCCGGTGCTGTGCAGCTACAGTATTTCGGGCGGCACTGCAGGATCGTGTATAAGACGGGTTACCGCGAACTGGTAAGCGCTTCGCGTGTTCGGATCATCGTGTCCGCGTTTCATTCGCCCGAATGCCGAAACTGTTTTGAATACCTGAAGCAGATCGCCATTGTAACGGGACTGGTGGTCGAAAAACGGAACATTCTGGCCGCAAGCTATGAAAAAATCGATTTCGTCCGTGAGGATAGTGTCCTGGCGGCTTTTCTGAGTGGAAAATACGAAAATGATCCCGGCGAAAAGAATACTTCCATCGTGTATCCGTTCGGCTTTAATCTGAGCCAAAAGCAAGCGGTGGACAATGCTCTATGTAATCAGATCAGCATCATTGAGGGCCCTCCCGGGACGGGTAAGACCCAGACCATTCTCAATATCATCGCCAATGCCGTGATGCGGGGAGAAAGCGTTGCCGTGGTGTCCAGTAATAATTCCGCTACGGCAAACGTCCTAGAAAAGCTGAAGAAATACGGCGTGGGTTTTATTGCGGCCCCCCTGGGAAACGTGGCGAATCGGGAAGTATTCATTGAATCACAGGATCCCAACCTGCCTGATATGACGGATTGGCGGGAGCCGATGGAGGATCTGTCCGTCATGCGGCGGGATGAAGCCGAGCTTGACGGGATGCTGAAGCTTCAGAATGAGCTGTCGGCCATCACTGCCGAGCAGGACACGCTGGAAAAGGAGTATGCTCATTTCGGTGACTACTATAAGACCGTGGAGCTTCCCATGTATCTGCCCACGTTCTCCGGAAGGATCACGGCTGAAAAGATTCTTTCCTTCGTGGCTGAATATGAAATGCTTCTGCAGAGCGGCGAAAAGCCGGGTTTTATCAAAAAGCTATCTTTGAAATTCAAATACGGACTCAAGAATTTCCGCTTTTATGGGCAAGAGATGGAGTTGATCACACCGTACTGCCAGAATATCTACTACATGCGACGGCTGGAGGAGATCAAAAAGCGCAAGATTGAGATCCGCTCCGAGCTGTCTGTGTTCAATTTCGACGCCAAGATGAAGCGGTACTCCGAATTATCCATGATGGCCTTCAAGGCCAAATTAGCCAAGAAGTACGGCAAGGATAATAAACGCGGATTCTATGAGGCGGACGATCTCTGGAGGCATTCCGACGCGTTTATCAAGGACTATCCCGTTGTGCTCAGTACCACCTACTCCTTGCGCTCCAGCCTTTCTGGCAGTTTTGTGTACGATTACGTGATCGTGGACGAAGCCTCGCAGGTGGATCTTGCCACAGGGGCGCTGGCGTTGTCCTGCGCGAAAAAGGCTGTCGTGGTAGGAGACCTGAAGCAACTGCCCAACGTGGTGGACCAGGAGCAGAAGGAGACCACCGACCGCGTATTTGAGCAATACGGACTTTCCGAAGCATACCGCTATTCCGATCATAGCCTGCTGTCGGCATTCGTAACCCTGTTCCCCAACGCGCCTCATGTGCTTCTCAAGGAGCACTACAGATGTCACCCTGAGATCATCGGGTTCTGTAATCAGCGCTTCTATAACAATGAACTGGTTATCCTGACCAAGCCGCAAAACGATCGTCAGCCCCTGATGGTATATCGAACCGCGCCGGGCAATCATGCCAGAGGTCATGTGAATCAACGGCAGATCGAGGTGATCCGCAACGAAGTGTTCCCGAACCAGGAACTGAATCCTGACGACGGCTCGGTTGGCATTGTCACGCCCTACCGCAATCAAGCCAATGAATTACAGCGGGTGTTTGCCGATACCGCAGTTAAAGCGGATACCGCCGATAAATTCCAAGGCCAGGAGAGAAGTGTCATGATCTTCTCTACCGTGGACAACGAGATTGGTGAGTTCGCCTCCGACCCGAACCGCCTGAACGTGGCGGTCTCCCGAGCGGTCGATCAATTTATCGTGGTCACCGACGGAAACAACAACGATTCGACCTCCCCCATCCACGAGCTGATCGGATATATCCAATACCACAATCATGAGGTGATCAACAGCGAGATCCACTCGGTCTTTGATTACTTGTATCACAGTTATGCCGACGCGCGCGAGGAAGCCATGCGGCGATACGGACGGGTCTCCGAGGTGGACAGCGAGAACCTGATGTACGCCGTGATCCGCGACGTGTTGAGCAAGAGCGAGTATACCAAATACGACGTGGTCATGCACGTCCCACTCCGTATGATCCTGAGTGATCTGACAAAGCTGAACACCCGTGAGCTTATGTTCGCCACCAACCATTTGACTCACGTGGACTTCCTGATCTTTTCTCGTCTGACCCACCAACCCATTCTGGTCGTTGAGGTCGATGGCTTCGCCTATCACAATAACGATAAGCAACAGGAGCGGGATCAGGTGAAGAACGCGATCCTGGAAAAATATGAGATCCCTATCCTGCGCCTCAGTACCGTGGGAAGCGGAGAAAAAGAGCGCCTGCTCGCGGCGCTTGGGCGGTTGAACGGTTGACCGCACAGAATTGAGAATCCATTACCGTACATTACCGCGCAAAAACGAATTGAAAGGAGTCCCGCCATGTCCACCTACAACGAACTCATCAAAAACTTCGAGCGCATCCGTTCCTATATGCGGGATTTCTACGTGTACGGCTTCAAGAGCCGCGACGGGTATCAGTCCAAGAGCGCCCGCTCCTATGACGACGAGCGCCGCCGCATGGAGAGCTGGCTGGGGGACCACATGAGCTTTGTCCGTACCCCCGAGGGGAAGAATGTCTTCATCTCCATCGACAGCCGCACCATCCCCCATAACCCCCTCTACAACGCCTGGAAGGCCAAGAGCTTCACCGACGGAGACATCACCCTCCACTTCATCCTTTTCGATATCCTTCACGACCCCACGGTACGCCGCAACCTCCCCGAGATCCTTTCCGAAATCGACGAAAAGTACCTGGCGGGCTTTCAGGCCCCCCTCATGTTCGACGAGTCCACCGTCCGCAAAAAGCTCAAGGAATACTGCGAGGCGGGCATCCTGATAGCCGAAAAGGAGGGCCGTAAGGTCTACTACCGCCGCGCCGACTCCACCGATGTGTCGAGCCTCACCGACGTCCTCCACTACTACTCCGAGGTCGCCCCCTGCGGCGTCATCGGCTCCTTTATTCTGGATAAGGAGGTCACCGATACCGACTCCTTCACCTTCAAGCACCACTACATAACCGGCGCCATCGACAGCGGCGTGCTGGCCGCCCTCTTCACCGCCATGCGGGAGAAGCGGGCCGTCACCGTTACCAACATGAGCCGCCGCAAGGATCTCCCCCGCCGCAGCCGCATTATCCCCCTCCGTATCCTCATCAGTGCCCAGAACGGCCGCCAGCACCTCTTCGCCTACCTCCCCGACTTCAATTCCTTCAACTCCTACCGCGTGGACTACCTGTCCAATGTGAAGCCGGAGGATCCCACCCCCCGCTTCGACGAACTGCGGGCCGAGCTGGATCGGATGCAGAGCAAGATGTGGGGCGTCAGCGTCAAGCGCAACAAGTGGGGCAACGAGCATCTGGAGCACGTGGAGTTCACCATCCGCGTGGAGGAGGGCGAGGACTACATCGTCAAACGCCTCTACCGCGAAAAGCGGGTAGGCACTGTAGAGAAGCTGGACGAGCATACCTACCGCTTCTATGCGGATGTGTACGATTCCAGCGAGCTGAAGCCCTGGGTCCGCACCTTTATCTGCCGCATCGTGAAGATGAACTTTTCCAACCGCACCATCGAGAATCAATTTAAGAACGATCTGAAAGAGATGTACCGTATGTACGGCCTTGACGGGGAGGTGAAGCCATGATCTTTTCCGAGCTGTATTCCGCCTACTACAACACCGTGGCCGCCATCATCTCCCGTATCCTGGAGGGGGAACGATCCGAAAAGGAGTTGCAAAAGATCGTCACCGAGCGAGCCTTCGGGGAGAGCGGCCTCACCATCCTCCCCTCCCTCAAGACCGAAAAGTGGCAGTTGGTCCACCCCGACATGACCACCCCTCTGGAGCATAAGCCCACCATGCCCCTCACCACCCTGCAAAAACGCTGGCTCAAGGCCATCTCCCTGGACCCCCGCGTCCGCCTCTTCGGGGTGACCTTCCCGAATCTGGATGATGTGGAGCCTCTCTTCACCCCCGAGGACTACTACGTCTATGACAAGTACGCCGACGGCGATCCCTTTGAGGATGAGGAGTACATCCGCCAGTTCCGCGTCATCCTGGAGGCCCTCCATAGCGGCTCCCAGATCAAGTTCGAGATGGTCAACCGCAAGGGCAATACCATGTTCATCCGTTGCCGTCCCGTGCGGCTGGAGTATTCCGAAAAGGACGATAAATTCCGCCTCGTCACCGCGGGCTGGCGGGCCGTCTCCACCGTCAACCTGGCCAAGATCCAAAAATGCGTCCACTACACAGGCGAAAAGCCCTCCTTCGGCCATGAGAAGGAGCCCACCTACGATACCGTCACCGTAAGGCTCCGGGACGAGCGCAACGCCCTGGAGCGGTTCATGCTTCATTTCGCCCATTTCGAGAAGCAGGCCGAGAAGCTGGGGAAGGATCTCTACCTCGTAAGGATCCGCTACGTCCACGACGACGCCCCCGAAATGGTGATCCGTATCCTCTCCTTCGGCCCCCTCGTGGAGGTGATCGGCTCGGAGGAGTTCCGGGGACTGGTGATCGACAAACTGAAAAAACAGAAAAATATTGGGTTAAGATAAGAAAACTGCGAGATTTTGCGGAAAACCTCTGATGATCCTGCGCCTTTTTGGCGGGATTTTCAGGGGTTTTCGTGAGTTCGCAGCTTTTTTTCCGTGATTCGGCAGGAAATATGTGGTACAATGAGGGCACGAAAGGCGCGGACAGCAAACCTTTGCAGAAGCCTGTTAAGCTTTGATCGCAACACGAAGTTGCCGGATAAGTCCTCTAAAGGGACGCGTATCCCACAGACTTGACTTTGTACACCGAGCGACCGTGTCATAACGCGCCTTGAAAAGATGCCAACAGCAAAAAAGCTATCATTGGCCCCTTAAGGAGCAGCTGTTCTTTGTAAGCAGCCACGAACGGTGTGAAAGACCCGTATGATATGGAAGGGCATCTTGATCCCCAAAGGCACAAACAGCAAATGTAGTCTTGAAACTGTCTCGGCGTGTCAGGCATTGTGACCTCTCTCACCGAAATAAGATAAATTGTGCCTTGTAAAAGCTCTTACCGGTTAACAATTGCCAACCACTCGTACAGTTGGTGATTAACTTGCCGTTAAGTATAAAAAGATGTGAACAGCAAAGAAAAAGTAATTCCTTGTCAGATAAGGTCTGACCACTTGCGGGCGAAAGCCCCACATCTTGTGAAAGACGCGAACAGCCATATCCGAACCAAGAATGCCGATGCATGGCACCCGCCATCTCGGAGGTAAGGCACCGATTGCGTCTTGCAAAGCTCCCGCCCGCCGGCGTTTGTGACCGTTGTGAGCGGGTGGGAGTACCGAATCATGTTTTTAAGGCGCAGGCAGCAGTTCTTTCGCTCCAAATATTGACGAATCATGTCAAAACCGCAATGCGAATGCGGTATGCGCCTTGTCCTACGCGGTCGGTAGCTCAGTGGTTGAGTGGGGACTTAAAATCCCCGTGATGTAGGTTCGATTCCTACCCACCGCACAATGAAAGGCACCAACAGCAACATCCATGCCTACTGGAAGAGGGAGCGCAAGCTCCTGCGCGGGTTCGAGCCCCGCAATGAACGGTGCCTTGACCAAGATCAAGCAAAATTTACCACGAAAAGGAAGTGAGCTTCATGTTAGAGTATCTGAAAACCGAGGCGAATACCGCCTACACCGAAAACGGTGCCGTGTCCAACGCCACCACAGGCTCCGACTGCCTCGATCTCTTCGCTACCATCGGCGCCCTCCGCCGCGCGAGCGATGAGGAGATCATCACCCGCTTTGTCCGCGCCTATACCGAGAACAGAGATGCCGCCATGAAGCTCCTGTTCTTCGCCCAGGATATCCGCGGGGGCCTGGGTGAGCGCAGAGTGTTCCGCGTCATCCTCCGCTGGCTGGCCTGCCATGAGCCCGCAAGTGTCCGCAAGAATCTGGCCTACGTGGCTGAGTACGGTCGCTACGACGATCTCCTGGCCCTCATGGGGACTCCCTGCGAGACCGAGATGCTAGATCTGCTGAAGGCGCAGTTCGAAGCGGACAATACCGCTTTGGAGAACGGCGGAGAGGTCTCCCTGCTGGCCAAGTGGCTCCCCTCGGTCAACGCCTCCAACCCCGAGACTGTGCGAAACGGTAAGCGGATCGCCCGCCATCTCGGTCTGACCGACGCCGCCTACCGCAAGGCCCTGGTGGCTCTCCGCGCCCATATCCGCATCATCGAAAATAATCTCCGCGAGAAGGACTATACCTTCGATTACGAAAAGCAGCCCTCCAAGGCTCTGTACAAGTACCGCAAGGCCTTCCTCCGCAACGACGGCGAGCGGTATGGGAGCTTCATCAGCCGGGTCAGCTCGGGTGAAGCCAAGCTCCACGCGGATACCCTCGCCCCCTACGAGCTGGTGGAGCCTTACCTCAATGACAACTATTTCACAGCAAGCTCCCTCAGCTTCATGAAGCTCGTCACCGAGCAGGAAAAGGCGGTGCTGAACGCCACCTGGGCCTCTCTCCCCGACTTTGGCAGCACCGAGAACGCACTGGCCGTGATCGACACCTCGGGCTCCATGTACTGGAACGCCAAGCCCCTGCCCGCCGCCGTGGCTCTGTCCCTCGGCCTGTATTTCGCCGAGCATAATACGGGTCTGTACAGGAACCACTTCATTGAGTTCTCGGCAAGACCTCAGCTCATCGAGGTCAAAGGCGAGACCTTCGCCGACCGCCTGCGCTACGTGGCCTCCTTCAACGAGGTGGCCAACACCAACCTGGAGGCGGTGTTCGACCTCATCCTGAACAGCGCGGTGAAGAACCGCGCCCTCCCCGAGGACCTGCCCGCCAAGCTGATCGTCATTTCCGACATGGAGTTCGACGTCTGTGTGGCCAACGCCGACAAGAGCGTGTTCGAGAGCGCCAAGGAGCGGTTCCGGTACCACGGCTACAAGCTCCCCGAGGTGGTCTTCTGGAACGTAGCCTCCCGCACCCGCCAACAGCCCGTCACCATGAACGAGCAGGGCGTGGCGCTGGTCTCGGGCTGTACCCCCCGCCTCTTCTCCATGGTAGCGAGCGGCACCGTGGACCCCTACGCGTTCATGATGGAGGTTCTCGGAAGCGAGCGGTACGCGGGGATCGTGGCGTGATACATCGTCTTGTGATGATTCAGCCAATTTGAAGTTTAAGTAAGCGGTCCGCCCCATCCCGGTCAGTCAGGAATCTCGGCAAAGCCTCTCCATTCCCCAATCCACATCTTCTGCTCCCCCACAGCGGAGGGATCGAACCACCCCGCCGCGTCCCCCTCCACCGAGAACACGATCACCGCGTCCTCCTTCAGGGTCAGGTCGCCGCCGTAGGGCGCCTTGAACAGGGGCCCGTGGTTGCCGAAGATCACGGTGTCCGCCTCGGCCACCAGGGAAACGGCGGTCTCGGCCAGCCCGCTCTCGAATACCGCCGAGCCGCAGTAGACCAGCCGTCCGCCCTCCCCCGCGTCCAGGGACAGGAGAAGAACAGGCTGGACCGAACGCTTGATAGAGTCGGTCTCCAGAGCGACCCGACACCCGCCGAAAACGGTCAGGGTCTCCCCCTCACCGTACAAGTAGGTAGGCACCCCGGCCGCCTCGGCCTTCTCCAGGTAGGCCAGAAGGAGGTAGTAGTCCTCCTCACACGTTGGCGCGGGGAGCCATAGCGCCCGCACCGTCTCCCGCCCCAGGATGGCGGAAAGGGACCCCACTGTGCGGGAATGATAGTGGGTCATCATAAGAACCGCGATCTCGGTGGCCCCCATCCGTTCCGCCTCCCCGGCGGCGTCGGACAGGGAGGTCAGACTGCCGTTGCCCAGGTCGCAGATCACCGCCTCGCGGCCCTCCGTCACCACCAGGGCGTCGGCTTGGGAGGAGGGCTGGAGGTAGCTGATGGCCATATCCCCATCATGCACGGCGGTATGGATACCCAGCACGGCACCAATGGCGACCCAACCCACCAGCAGGGGCAGAGCCACTACCCACCGCCGTCCACGGGAGAGCCGTACCGCCAGCAGGACCAGGATCCCCGCCAGCATACAGAAGGCCAGGGGCAGCACGGCGGGATGACGCAGAGATACCACCACCCAAGAGGGAGCCGCCATCCGGGCGGTCACCTCCTCCATGACCGCGCAGAGCCCCGCGTCCAGCCCGCCGAGGACAACCCCGACGGCACTCCCTCCGAAGGGCAGAGCCAACAGGGACACCACCAGCACGCAACCGCACAGAGGCGTCAGCAGTAAGGTGGAGATCGGCGACAGCACCCCCATCTCCTCGATGACCGCCGCTACCACGAACAGGGTCATGCTCATGGCCACGACACCCACGGCGATCCCCGCAAAGAGCTTGCCCAGCCCCGCCCCGATCCGAGAGGGCAGGGAAGCACGCAGCTCCTTTTCCTTGCGGTCAGACCGAAAGGCGGGCAGGACCGCCACTAAGCCCAGGGTTGCCAGGTAGGACATCCAGAACCCCGCGTCAGCCACCGTGTAGGGCGTCACGGCCACGATGACCGCGCCCGCAAGCCCCAGGGAGGTCAAAGCATCCGCCCGCGAAGAGAGGGCGTAGGACAGGTAGACCACCCCCAGCATGATGACCGCGCGGGTGGCCGAGGGAGGGAAGCCCAAAAGGGCCAGATACCCCGCCGCGCCAAGGGACAGGATCACCGCCCGTACCCGCTTGCCCACCCGCAAAAGCCGCAAAAGCCCCTCGAACAGTCCAAAGAGCAGGGTCATGTGCAGACCGCTGATGGCCAGCAGATGGGATACTCCCGCGCGGGTGAAGTCGCGGCGGACGCTGTCCTCCAGGTAGGTCCTGTCTCCCAGGAGCAGAGCCGATGGAAGCCCGCGTCCTCCGTCACCCACCAAGCGGTCCAGCCGCGCAGAAAGGGTACGACGGAGCCGTCCCGCCTTGACGGTCAGACCGCCCCGATCCTCTCCCGTGATCGACACGTCACCCTCGTCCTCGGACAGAAGCCCCGCTACGAAGCCGTCTCCCAGCAGCGCGATGGCGTCGTACCCGTCCCCCGCCGCCTCGTCCAGACTCTGTACAAAGACCGTCATCTCCACCTCGTGCCCTACCTGTAGGTCAGACACGTAGTGGCAGGTCAAGAGCGCGGTGCCGTCAGCCTCCTCGCCGTTGACCGAATCCAACGCCAGGGCAAAGGAGGTCAAATACCCGCCACTCCCCCGTCGGTCGACCACCACCCCTGTGACGGTTACGGTCTCGCCTTCCAGCTCGGTCAATACCTTGGCCGTTCCCCTGTGGAAGTACAGATGGGACTGCAAGAGCGCCGCCAAGGCCAACAGGCAAGCCACACCCGCCAAAACTCCGCGGTGGACTTCCCGCCGCCGCAAGGCTCGAATCCCATAGCCAACCGCGCAAAGGACAAGAGAGGCACCCACGGCCACCTTCCCCCATCCCGCCAGGAAAAAGCCCGCCACCGAGGCGAGCAGGAAGACCGAGCAGCAAAGAAACAGAGGACGGCGGTGGAAGATATTCACGGCGGGACTCCTTTTGGGGATTGTAGAGTATTTCAAATTTGGGTTTGTCGGTCTGTTTCGATTGGCACAAACACCTGTAGGGAGCGACGCCCTCGTCGCTCCGCCACATAGAACATACCGATATGTTTCGGGTGTAAAGGCGAATCATATATATATATATCTGACAATAGATATGGGCAATTTCCAGGTTGCGGAGCGACGAG
>JAGAIH010000388.1 GCA_017626655.1 Clostridia bacterium
CTCTCCCAATACTTCAGGGTATCGGGCTCACGCTGAGGCAGGCCTGCCTTCATGGGGAAGGAGGTCTGAGGCAGATTCAGAGTGCTGTTGTAATCCTTGGACATTGGTTTTCAAAGCTCCTTATGTTATGTTAATGGTTACGTTTATGAATATCGGCGCGCTTGTGGCGGAGGCCGCTATTTTCAATTTTCATGTTAAGGCCACCGATAGGCATCGGCGCTGAAGATAAAGATCGGCTTTTCGGGGTGCTGGTCGAAGACCACAAGGAGGTATTCATCCCCCTCGCTTGCGCGCTCCGCTTCACTTCTTGACACGGGGAAACCCTCCATGCCGTCAAAGCAGAACTCGTCCCTGTATATCGCTTCACGGTAGTAGTGACCATGTCTGCGCTCCCACACCATCCCCTGAAATTCATCGTAGGAAACGGATCTCAGCTTGGCCTTAACGATGTGATAGGGGGCGCGGTAAGCCGAAAAGTCATTCCACGCATCACGGCCAAAGTAGACGGTAACGCCTCCCGCCGCAAGCCAGACCACAGCCACGATCACCCAACAGATGACGTGACAGACGGGATAGTTCCCCAGGACGGTATGGTTTTTGATGGAGATGGGAGCTGCCGTAAACACAGCGGCGGCCACCAGCATTCCACCCAGCATGAACAGGAAAAACGCAAAGCTGGCGAGGAAGCTCTTTTTCAGTCTCCCCCGTATCATGTCGTCGGTCAACCGAGGAAGCTCGTTCTCCGAGCTGTACTTATCGTAGGGGTTCATGGGCGGTCTCCTTGCTGACGATTTCGGTAAGTCAAATATTCTCCCGCTCCATCTCGCGGCTCACGGTGTAGGCTGACCGCTCATAGGCGGAATACACGTCGATCACCGTCCCGCAGGTCTCCAGCAGAGGCGCGTGGTAGCGGAGGCGATCCAGGGTGCGGTGGATATCGCAGATCAGAATGCACACCCCGCGGTCGTTGCGGAACAGAGGGTAGAATAGTCCCTCCGAGGCGAAGGAACGCAGAGTCATCCACACGGGGGACTCGGCCTGGCGGAGGTAGTGGAGGTAGCCGATGCTGAAGCCGTACTTCTTGGCGGCCTTCTCGAACTTCTCGCGGTTCTCGGGGGAGAGCCAACGATCCACCGTCTCCTGATCGGGGATCTTGTTACCGGGATCCACTATGGCGTACTTGTCGGGGGCGTTGTACTTGATATGCTCCCCGAAGGCCATCAGCACAAGGTCCATGAACTCGTCCTTCTTGTGGCTGACGGTGTAGCAGGTGCGCCCATCCTCCAATTTGTCGGCGGCGCAGGTGTTGAGCTTGACGTAGAGCCACGTCTTGATGGCATCCGCCACCCGCTCGGCAAAGGGCACGTAGTCCTCGGTTGCGCCGTAGTCACGGAAGGAACCCAGACAGTAGCGCATCATCTCCCGCAGCTCACGGGGAAAGGGCTTGCATTCACAGCGGAAAGCACAGGTACCGTCCAGGGTCATCTCGGTAAAATGCCCGTTCAGACTGATATCCCGATTGGACAAAGGCTTGAACCGCGTACACCCGGGACACTTCTCGTTGATGATCTGTCGCAGGCGGTCGTTGTAGGTCTTCTGATCCATCCGCTCCACCTCCGCAGGGTAGACCGCGTAGGGCGAGGGAATGGTCAGGTAGGTCGGCTCGTCGGCATACCCCGTCAGAAAGTAGGGCGCCAGGCAAAGCCCCTTCTCCTGGGGCCAGGAACGGTCGTGATTGTTCTCATGCAGGCAGACCGCCTCCACCACAAGGGGAAAATGCTGGGTCATAAGCCAGTCGCGGAATTCCGAAAAATCCGCAAACCCTTCGGGCAGCAGAGCATATTGCCCCGCGCAGTAAAAGCCTTGCTCCATAACCGCTCCTCATTTTAACCGAGCTTGCTCGGAGATTTTGCATTTTTTACACGTACTTCCCCGCCACCAGCCGCACACGCCCCTTGCGCGTCGTCCCGTCGAAGGCGTGAACGGCAAACTTGCCGTACCCCCGCACGGAAATGATCGCAGGTGCCTCCACGGTGGTATCGCAGGCCTCCACCGCCTCGTAGTCCAGCTCCACCAGCCCCGACTTCACCGCCATCTGGGCCTTCTCGCGGGACAGATTGCAGAGTGCCGCCACCACGCAGTCCAGCCGCTCCGAGGCGACGGTGTCGGTAATGGGTTGGAGCCGTCTCGTCCCCGTGAGGGTGGTCCCCTCGGGGAGTCGGCTGACCTTAACAGTATCGGTGGCCA
>JAGAIH010000389.1 GCA_017626655.1 Clostridia bacterium
CTTCTTCTTCAACCGCAAGGAGGTCAAGGATCACGGCGAGGGCGGTACCTTCGTAGGCTACGTCCCCACCCCCGGTGAGGAGATCGTCATCATCGAGGACGTCATCACCGCCGGCACCGCCATCCGCGAGAGCATGGAGATCCTCTCCCACGTGGAGGGTACCAAGGTGGCCGCTACCTTCATCATGGTAGACCGCAAGGAGAAGGGCCAGACCGACAAGGGCGCCATGCAGGAGATCGAGGAGCAGTTCGGCTTCCCCGTGTACTCCATCGTGGACGTCTACGACATCATCGAGTACCTGGAGGCCGATCCCGCCAACGAGGAGAACGTCACCCGCATCAAGAACTACCTGGCCGTCTACGGCGCGAAGGCATAAGGAGTACGAGGGGCTCTGCCCCTGACCCCCGCCGGGGCTCTGCCCTGGACCCGCACGGAACCTTCTTGAAAGAAGGTTCCGTGACCTCCAAGAACTTGCAAAAAAGAAATATGGAGATCAAAGCCCGTTCTTGTGGCTTTGAGAAAGGAACTCTTATGCCAAGAAGTCTCATCAGCATTCTGGATCTGTCCATCCCCGAGCTGGACGATCTGATCGCTACCGCCAACGATATCATTGAGAATCCCGCCAAATACGCCGAGGCCTGCAAGGGCAAGAAGCTGGCGACCCTGTTCTACGAGCCCTCCACCCGTACCCGTCTCTCCTTTGAGGCGGCCATGCTGGAGCTGGGCGGCTCGGTGCTGGGCTTCTCCGAGGCCACCAGCTCCTCGGCCTCCAAGGGCGAGTCGGTGGCCGACACCGCCAAGGTCATCAGCTGCTACGCCGACATCATCGCCATGCGCCATCCCCGTGACGGCGCCCCCTTCGTAGCCGCCCAGAACGCCACCATCCCCGTCATCAACGCGGGTGACGGCGGTCACAACCACCCCACCCAGACTCTCACCGACCTGCTCACCATCTCCCGCGAGAAGGGCAGGCTGGACCATCTCACCGTGGGTCTGTGCGGTGACCTGAAGTACGGCCGCACCGTCCATTCCCTCATCGAGGCCATGTCCCGCTACGAGGGCGTGCGCTTCGTCCTCATCTCCCCCGAGGAGCTGAAGATCCCTGACTACATCAAGTACGAGGTCATGGACAAAGACGGTATCCCTTACGAGGAGACGGTGGATCTGGAGGCCGCTCTCCCCGAGCTGGATATCCTCTACATGACCCGCATCCAGCGCGAGCGCTTCGCCGATCCCTACGAGTACGAGCGGCTCAAGGACAGCTACGTGCTGACCCCCGAGAAGCTGGAGCGTGCCAAGGCCGATATGGCCATCCTCCATCCCCTGCCCCGCGTCAACGAGATCAGCGTCCGCGTGGACGACGATCCCCGCGCCTGCTACTTCCGCCAGGCTCTCTGCGGTAAGTACATCCGTATGGCTCTGATCTACAAGCTGTTGCAGGAGACGGATCAACCTTCTCCTTCCAAGATCCACCCCGCCGACTACCTGGTGAACGTGATCCAATGCAAGAATCCCCGTTGCATCACTAACGTGGAGCAGGAGCTGGACCAGGTGTACTACCCTGTCAATTCCGAGCATGGCATCTACCGCTGTCTCTACTGCGAGGAGAAGGCCAAATATACCGAGAATTGACCTCCCCCGAGGTGTCCTTTGAGACACCTCCCCCCACCATACTTGAAAATCAACCGAAAAGGAGAATAAAGACATGGCTAAGTTTATCAACGAGCCCTCCCATACCTTTAACGAGTACCTGCTCATCCCCGGGTACTCCTCTGCCGAGTGCGTCCCCGCCAACGTCTCCCTGAAGACCCCTCTGGTTAAGTACAACAAGAAGGCCGGCGAGAAGCCCGCCATCGAGATGAACATCCCCATGGTCTCCGCCATCATGCAGGCCGTATCGGGCGACCGTCTGGCCGTGGCTCTGGCCACCGAGGGCGGCGTGTCCTTCATCTACGGCTCCCAGACCATCGAGGACGAGGCCGCTATGGTCAAGCGCGCCAAGTCCCACAAGGCAGGCTTTGTCAAGAGCGATTCCAACCTCTCCCCCGACATGACCATGGCCGACGTGGTGGCGCTCAAGGCAAAGACCGGCCACAACACAATGGCCGTCACCGACGACGGCACCGCCGACGGCAAGCTGGTGGGCATCGTCACCGGCCGCGACTACCGCGTCAGCCGTATGGACCCCGCCACCAAGGTCTCCGCGTTCATGACTCCCCTGGACAAGCTCATCACCGCTCCCGAGGGCACCACCCTGAAGGAGGCCAACGACATCATCTGGGATCACAAGCTCAA
>JAGAIH010000390.1 GCA_017626655.1 Clostridia bacterium
AATAACAAAGAGTTTTGCGGTAACGGCGGGAGCAAGCCCCCGCCCTACAACAAATGACGCACCCACCGCCGAACCCAAATCACCAAACTCGAAAATCTATCAAATACGGAGATCCATCATGAAAGTCATCACCTTCGGCGAGATCATGCTGCGACTCGCCCCCAACGGCTACTATCGCTTTTTCCAGAACGACCAGATGCAGGCCACCTTCGGCGGCGGCGAGGCCAACGTGGCGGTCTCTTTGGCCAATTTCGGTCTGGATTCCGCCTACATCACCAAGCTCCCCGCTCACGCCATCGGTCAGGCGGCCATTGATTCCCTGCGCTACTTTGGGGTGGATACCTCGGGGGTAGTCCGCGGCGGCGACCGCGTGGGCATCTACTACCTGGAGAAGGGCGCCTCCCAGCGCGGGTCTGTCTGCATCTACGACCGCGCCCATTCGGCCATCGCCGAGGCCAAGCCCGCCGATTTCGACTGGGACGCCATTTTTGCGGGGGCCGATTGGTTCCACTTTACCGGTATCACCCCCGCTCTGGGCGGTGATCTGGTGGAGATCTGTCTCGACGCCTGCAAGGCCGCCAAGGCTCACGGGGTCAAGATCTCCTGCGACCTCAACTACCGAGGCAAGCTCTGGACCCGCGCCGAGGCCCGCGAGGCCATGACCAAGCTCTGTGCGTACGTGGACGTCTGCATCTCCAACGAGGAGGACGCCAAGGATGTCTTCGGCATCGAGGCCGAGAACACCGACATTTACGGCGGCAAGTTGAACCACGAGGGCTACAAGTCGGTGGCCAAACAGCTGGCGGATAAGTTCGGTTTTGAGAAGGTGGCCATCACCCTGCGCTCCTCCATCTCCGCCAGCGACAACGACTGGGCGGGTATGCTCTACGACGGGGAGAATTACTGCTTCTCCAAGTCCTACCACCTCCACATCGTGGACCGCGTGGGCGGCGGCGACAGCTTTGGCGCGGGGCTGATCTATTCCCTTCTGACGGGCAAGTCCACTCAAGCCGCCATTGAGTTCGCGGTGGCGGCCTCGGCTCTGAAGCACTCGGTGGAGGGCGACTTCAACCGTGTCAGCGTCTCTGAGGTGGAAAAGCTGGCGGGAGGCGACGGTTCGGGCCGCGTGCAGAGATAAACCACCATTCGAACATACCCAACAAGGGTCCCTTTTCATGGGGGCTCTTGTCTTTTTTGCCTGTTTTCCTTGACAAATACGCCCCGATACTGTATAATATGGATATCACTATGGGCGGCTTTCCCGCCCCACGGAGGTACCCTATGAAATTCACATCCAAATCCACCCGACGCACCCTATGCGCCCTGCTGGCATCCCTGATGGTGGCCGCTCCCCTGGCCTCCTGCGTGCAGGGAGGCGGCGGTACCGACACCACCGTCGGTGACACCCCCGCCGTGACGAATCCTGCCACCGAGGAGCCTACCGAGGCCCCCACCGAGGCTGAGACCGAGGCTCCCGACCTGTCCCTCAAGCTGGTGGTGGACGGGCAAAGTGACTACACCGTTGTATACGGGAGCGAGACCACCCGAATCGCCGGCTATACCCTGCGGGACACGCTGTCGCAACACACGGGAGCCGTCCTGCCCGTAAAATCTGCGACCGAGTTGGAGGAGGGCAATAAATTCTATATCACGCTTCACTCCGACGTTGACAATGAACTGGAGCTTGGCAACTACGGCTATTCTCTCGCCATCGAGGGAACCGGCATTCACATCCTTGCCAATAGCCTTGCGGGCTTCGATATGGCCATCGCCCGCCTCATGACCGACTGCGCCGCCGACGGCACCGTCAAGGTCCCCGAGGATTATGCCGTCACCGAGCAGCTCAACTGGGCCTCCGACTACGTTTTGGAGGGTGATGATTTCAAGACCGAGTACGTGGATGGAATGTTCTACAACGACAAGAACGACTCGGTGGCCTACGTCTCCAACGCCATGTGGCATATGTTCGGTCTGGTCGACGACGGCCAGGGACTGGTCTACCGCTTCGGTAACGAACCCACCTGGTACGAGTGGATGTCCGAGAAGATGATGTGGAGCGGCGACGCGGGCTACATTGGCGAGTTGAAGGGCAAGCTCCGCTCCTTCCCTCAGGTCTCCACGGGCTACATGTGGTCCTGGGGCTCCTTCCCCTACTGGCAGGTGGGTGATTGCTACTCCATCCACTACGACGGTACCTTCCGCTACATCGCCGCCGTATACGACGTCATCTCCTGGGAGGGCAACACCGATTTCCTCTTTGAGAAGGACAACGACACCGCCGGCGGTCAGTATGCCTCGGTGGACGCCTCCAAGGGCCGCACCGTGCTGGACAAGACCGAGGCCTGCATGAGCTACATCCTGGAATACCTCCACGGCAAGGAGGGCTATATCCTGCTGACTGAGGAGTCCACCTACCTCAACGCCGATGGCTCCGAGCGCTTTGACTATGTCAAGGACACGGGCAAGTACTGCTGGAACAATACCGGTAAGGACGGCTCCAACGCCTCCAACTACTGGGACAACCTCTGCTTCGGCGGCTACGACGGCTACTCCAATGCCCTTTTCTACAACGCGCTGGAGTCCATGGCGGGCATTTACCGTATGCTGGGCGGTGACTATATCGCCAAGGCCGAGGAGCTGGAGGCTCTGGCCGTGACCGTCAAGGCCAAGTTCAACGAGCTGTACTGGTCCGACGAGACAGGCCGCTACATCGCCTGCATCGACTCCGACGGCAGACGGGTGGACTTCGGTCTGACCTTCCACAACTTCGAGATCCTGAAGTACGGTCTGGCGGATGCCGACCGCGCCAAATCGGTCTTCGACTGGATCGATGGCGACCGCATCATCGAGGGCGAGGAGCGCACCGGCGCGGCCATCCTCTCCTACGGTCAGTGCATCCAGAAGGCCGTTCCCCGCCGCAAGCTCAAGGAGCTGGAGGACCTTAACCTCCGTCTGGCGGCTGTGACCAACACCATCCCCATCAATAACCGAGAGAATCAGAAGCTCAAGGTGGCTTGGTGGCACGGCCCCGCCGGCATCAACGTCTGGGGCAGCGCCGCTTACGGCTTGCATCTGGAGAACGGCGGTTACATCTTCTACCCCGTGTTCTACGAGCTGATGGCCCGCACCGAGTACGAGGGCGCCCAGTCCACCATCGACCGTCTGGCGGATATCGCCAAGGTCTACGAATACAACCGCCTGGTGTCCGATCTGGCCGCCAGCGGCTCCACCAACTGGCTGGAGGGCCTCAACGGCGAGTTCCCCGAGAGCGGTCTGGTCCCCGCGACCTACATCTACAGCCTGGTGGGCGCCACCGCCTCCTACGACGGTCTCCATCTGGCTCCCGCCTGGGGCGACGCCTACGAGTACATGGGTGTCCGCGCCCTGAAGTACAACGGCAAGAGCTACGACGTCAGGGTCAACCGCGACGCCTCCTGCACCATCACCGCCACCGACGGGGCGATGGACATGACCCTTCACTACACCCCCGCCCGCTTCGCCGACATGACCTATACCGTAGTGGTCACGGCCGCTGACGGCACCTCCACCTCCTCCACCGTGACCCCCGTGGATGGCGTGATCACCCTGGAGCTGAAGTATGAGAGCGTGGCAAGCGTGACCATTTCCCCTGTGATCGGGTAATACTTCACAAACATTTTTTACAAGGAGTGCCATTATGAAAGTTTTACAACATATCTTTACCGTTCTTTTGCTTGTGTCTTTGCTGGTTTCCCCACTTTCCTTTACCGCTTGTCAAACATCTACCCCCCCCCCCGAATTTTCCTTGTGCGACAACGGTTTTTCGGTTAAGCCTCAATCGATTCACTCTTTAAACATACCCCAAACCGGCGCAAGCTCGCTGACTGAAGCCGCCGTTGCTCTGACGGATGAGGGGGTAATTACTGCCTCCATTCCGTCTCAAGAGAATCCCCAAATCATCCTGCCAAGTAAGCTTTATGCTACTGCGGGACATGAATTTGTTCTGTACTATGACAACATTCTGCGCTGCATGGTACCTGATGATTATGTTGTAACGACTGTGTTTGACGGTGATTCTCCCCTCTATAAGTTGAATCCGTTATATGACAGAATGCTCCGCTTTACTCCCAATGAGAGCCATGTTGGCGAGCATTCCTTAACCGTAAAGGTGATCGACCGAAGAACATGGAAAACGGTCGCAACAAAATCCACCACTCTGATCATTTCCACAGACCGTACCTTTACCGATAAAAATGTATTGTTCATTGGAGATTCTTTTACCTTTGCCAGTTCCTACGCCGCCGAGATTATGCGAATGTCAGAGGGAGGAATTCAATCTGTCGGCACTATCCGTCGTTCCATCTCGTTTAATGGCGGGGTAGCAGTCGTGTACTCTGAGGGAAGAAATTCAGCCGCCTCTTTCGACTATGTAAACGACCTGACCTTTGCGGGATACAGCAACCCCTTCTATAATCCCAACATTGAGTATTCTCTCCCCCTGGATCAGGATTACAAAGCAATGGGATATCCAGCCAACGGAAATCTGACCTTCGATTACAGCGGCTCCACCTCTGTTCTAAAGCATCATTTCGACTTTTCCTATTACATGGAGACAAACGCTGATACCGTTGAAATACCAGACGCGATTTTTATCAATTTGGGGACGAATGGCGGTAACGCACGGGCGCTTCCCTTGGTTTACGCCGCCTTTGATGCCATGATCGAAAGCATTCGAGATTACTCCACGGATATTCCGATCTTTATCCACCTGTATCCTCCCCTTGCCAGAGGAGGTAATATCAACCGAGGCTCAAGCATTCGAAACGCGGATGTGTACAAGGATTCGCGTCTCGCGTATTACGATTGCATTCAAACCCTGATCGATCGGTACGACTACGACGATCGCGTCATACTGGTACCGACGTACACAATGTTGGATCCGATCTACGATTACAAGCGGGAAACGGTTTCGGTATCTGCGAGAAATCCCGAAACTGTTACAATCGGTCAAACTGATGGCACCCATCCTGCTCTGCCCGGATATTTGCACATGGCCGACAGCTACTACAATGTCCTGCAAGCTACATGGACAGACACCCCTCATGTACCTCGCTATTCGATCAAAAATCAGCTTACATTTGTTGAAACCACCAATCTTCAGACCACTGTTCTTTCTGGACAACCCTATGACGCTGTACTGAAAGCGATGGATGGATATGAGTTGAAGGATACGAATATTATGGTCATGATGGGTTCCCAAACCATTCCCGTTGTGAACGGTGTCATTCATATTCCCTCGGTTACAGATCATATTTCCATTACAGCTACGGCGTCTGCCGTAGTTCCCGATGTACCGCCCAATCTGGTGGATATCACGACCGCCAACAGAAAGGAACCGGATACGACGCTTTTCCGCAATGAATTTCTGTATGATTATTACATCACCTATAGCGGCTGTGCTGTTTTCAAGAAGGAAGCAGGCACGGTCGTGACCAATCTGATTCCTGTCAAGATCGGACAGAAGATCATCATTGAGGGACTTGATATTTCCACAGCATCCAAAATCAATCATACTAGACTTATTTTCTTCAACGCAGACGGATCCATGCCCTGCACATTTTACTACTCCCCCGCTACCAAGGAAGCAGCCGGATATGTTGATCAAGAGGCCTACAAGAAAGGAACTCTGATCATCGATACAGCAAAAATGTCCCGACAAAGCACAATCGCCAGATCAGCATATTTCCGCATCTGCGGTATTCCGATTGACGGAGCTGAAAATATTGTCATCCGAGTTGAGTGACTTGGTACTTCGCATGTTTCCGCGGTCCAACTGTTCCAACACAACCCGCCTCTCATGTTGAGGAAAACCAAATATCGTGAGGAACGATACAACATGAACGGACGCTCCTTTCCCGCGCCAAGCTTCAAGCTTCAAGCATAGCTCCCGGAGAAGGGAAAATACGCGATAGTCGCGGTAGTTGAAGAATCTGCGCCGCAGGTGTGGCAGGTGTACTCCGGAAAGCCCATCGGATCGTCGATCGGTAGACCAAACAAAAAACACGCAGGGCGGGCTTGCACGGTTCCGTCCTGCGTGTTTTATTCTGTTATGCCGACGCCAGGGTCAGGGAGGGTCTGCCCAGGAGCAGCTCCTCGATGCTTACGTCCAGAAGGTCCGCCAGATCGTCCAGAAAGACCAGATCGGGGCAGGCAAGTCCGCGCTCCCATTTGGAGACGGCCTGCGGGGATACCCCCATATGGATGGCGACCTGTCCTTGCGTCAGTCCGCGGGCCCGCCGCTTGGTAGCGATGCGGGTCCCCAGCTCTGTGGGTTGAATCATGTAGGCACATTTCTCCTTCAGCATTTGTCGGTGGGGCCTCCACCGCATTTGCGGGTTTGGGTGGGTCCTTCAGGCTCTGACCCCTGAAAAGCCTCTGCATACCCCTTCCCCCGCGCCCCACGGTGAAGCGGGGCGGGGGTCAGAGTCGGATGTGCTTGGATGATCCTTATACGAATGAATATTAGAGCCATAGTCTAAAGTGTGTCAAGGAACCTGTCCCCGGTGACACACCGGTGGCACAAGAGAAAAATATAGGAGGTATGCAAGATGTCAGATGGC
>JAGAIH010000391.1 GCA_017626655.1 Clostridia bacterium
CACCAGCCTCTCCACGGGTGTCAGCGACCCCGCCTTCTACCACTACGTCCTGGGTCAGCTTGGGGCATCCCTGGCTCACCAGTATCCTCAGATGAAGGGCCGCGCCATGTGCGAGGAGTTCGGCGCCTACGGATGGGCCGAGGGCTGTACCATGATGAAGTGGATCTCCGACTTCCTCCTGGTCCGTGGCATCAACCACTTCGTCCCCCACGCCTTCTCCCCCGACTACCCCGACCCCGATTGCCCGCCCCACTTCGGCGCCGAGGGCCACGATCCCCAGTTTGACGGCTTTACCCAACTCATGCAGTACACCAACAAGGTCTCCCACCTCCTCTACGGCGGCGAGCATATCACCTCCTGCGCCATCCTCTACCATGCCGAGGGGGAGTGGATGAACCAACCGGGAGACTATATGTTCACCCAGGTCCCCGGAAAGGCCCTCTTGGACGGGCATCTCTGCTACGATATCATCTGCCAGGAGACCCTGGAGACCGCCGCCGCCGAGAACGGACGGCTGGTGGTCAACGGGGAGCATTACGGCGCTTTGGTGATCCCCTACGGTAAGGCGCTGGCCCCCGCCCTGTACCCCGAGGTGGACAGGCTGATCGCCGCAGGCGTCCCCGTCCTCCTCTGCGACGCCCGCCCCGAAGGGCTGAAGGGCGAGGTGGTCTCGGTCGCCGATCTTCCCGCCCGCATCTGTGAGCTGGGCCTGGCTGATATCACCGTGGACGGCATTTGCCCGCTTTTGCGCCACTATCACGTGAGACGCGCCGACGCTGACGTGTTCATGCTCTTCAACGAGGACGGCATAAATACCGCCAAGGCTACGCTTACTCTCCCCGTGAGCGGTAGATTTATCCGTCTCCGTCTCATTGAGAACGCTGTCTACGCCGACGCTACCGAGGACGGCGAGGTCACCGTGGAGCTGCTCCCGGGTCAGTCCGAGATCCTGGTCTTCGGCTCGGCCGCCGCTGAAATGTGTCCCACCATGGCCACTCTGTCCGCCCCCGTCAAGGTCACCGAGCTTCACCCCACCTACACCATCGAGCTGGCCGACTCCGAGGACCTCACCGCCTTCTATCCCTACAAGACCACCGACCGTTTGGTGAACATCACCTCCGCTGCCGAGAAGCCCTCCTTCTCGGGACTCATGCGCTACACCTTCACCCTGTACCTGGAGGAGGTTCCCGCAAAGGCCTCGCTGGATCTTGGCCGCGTGGGACAGACTGCCAAGTTCCTTGTGAACGGCACCGAAGCAGGCATCCGCATCACCGCCCCCTACGCCTGCCCCATCTCCCACCTCCTGCAAAAGGGGGAGAATACCGTCACCATTGAAGTGGCCAACACCCTCGTGGGCAAGGTCAGAGACCCCTTCTCCCACTGTATGCCCATCACCCCCTCGGGACTGCTGGGGCCGGTGAAGCTGGTGGAATATTGAGAAGAGAAGAATGAAAATTGCAGTTTATAGGTCTGTGGTCTGACGGAAGAGGCGGTGACACGATCCACCCTCATCCGCCTCCCGCCGCAGGAGCTGGTCGGCACCTTCCCCCGCGGGGAAGGCAAGTCTTTTTATATTTTTTGTTATCCAAAAAC
>JAGAIH010000392.1 GCA_017626655.1 Clostridia bacterium
CAAAATGCATTGATGCAGTTTGAAAATTTGAGCTGTATGAACCGAGACCCGTAACCTTCTTAGAAACCCCCGCGGGGGCCCCTCACCCCACTCTGTTATTTGGAGAACGGGGGGAACTAACCCACCGATAAACCCAAATTTGAAATGCTGTCCGGATCGCTATTCTGCGATATACGAAAGCCCTGTCACGCCGTGACAGGGCTTTTTGCGTTATGTTTTGTCATGAAGCCGACCCGCGCTTCACTTTTGCCGCGTGCTTTCCATCATATTGATCTCGGCGGTCACGTCGCGGAGGGTGTTGACGTGGGCTTTGATGCGCTCGGCCCGCTTTTTGTCGGGGCGGGTGATGAGGAAGACCGACTGCTCAGCGGGGACGAAGAGGCGGGTACGGGTGTAGATCTCCCCGCGGTAGCGGACGTAGTGGGTGCCCAGGCGGCTGGTGCTGCCCGTGTGGGGATCCCAGCGGTCGAAGAAGTGGATGCCGCGGAGGTAGACGGTATCGCCGTAGTCGCGGTCGGTGGTGTTGGCGAAGAAGTAGATGTCCAGCTCACCTCTCTGCTTGTGGATGCGGGAGATCATGCCGCCGCCGGGGACGAAATCTCCCAGGCCCAGGCGGAGGAACTCGTTATGGGGATTGTTGAAGGCGCCGATGCACTCGAAGCGGGGCATCTCGGGCATATACATATCCAGGGGAACACGGAAGGACTGGAGGGCATTGTTGAGCATGATGCAGTCGGTCAGGGCGGTGCCGTCGGCGGCGGTGCGGTGGGCGGGGAGGTAGTAGGCCTCGCCGCCCCGCTCGTTGGAGTTGTAGAAGGACTCCTTGATGATACCGGGGTTCAGGGCCTCGTCGCCGAAGATATGGCGGGCAATGGCGCGGACCTCACGGTCGTTGGGGGTGCCGTAGTCGAACATACCCATGAAGTCGTTGGGGTCGGACTGCTCGTCCTCCGCGCGGTACTCAAAGGCCATCCTGGGCAAGGCTCCCGTGGCGATGACCTTACCGCCCTCGTCGTAGAACTTCTTCACCAGGCGGAGGTTCTCCAGGCTGACCATATCTGCCCCGGGGAGGATGAGGATGCGGAACTTCTGGGTCTGGAAGGGATTCTTCAGGTAGAGAATGCCGTCCTCGGCGGAGCAGATGGAGTTGACCGTCTCGGGATGGAGGAGGGTGATGTCCTGGCCTACGTAGGTGGAGATCGTGTTCAGCACCGTCATGTAGTTGCAGGAGAAGGGGGTGCTGGGGTACTCGAAGCCCGAGGCGGGGGTCTCGTAGAGGTAGACCTTGTCGTGGAGGGCGTAGATGGGGTAGAGCATGGCGATGTCGTTGACACGGCTACCGCCGCGAAGGAGGGCTTGGGTACGGGCCACGTAGGCCGAGAAGGTGTACTTGCCCTCCCTTCCCAGCACGTCCATGCGGAAGCGGTCGGAGGGGCGGCGGCGGGTCTCTCCCTCGATGGTCTGGCTGCCCCAATGGGCGATGAGGAGGTTGGCGCCGTGACCGAAGGCGTTCATGGCGTCCTTGTAGGTGATGTTGGTGGTGAGCTTGCTGTAGTCACGGAACAGCTCGCAGGAGACGTACTTACTGCCGTAGTTGTCGGCGGCGGAGGCGGCCAGATGGGTGGAGTTCATGCCGTAGAGGTAGGCCTTCTCCTGGACCGCGCAGGGGGAGTAGACGCTGTTGCCCAGGGCATCTCCCAGCAGCCAGGAGCAGGCGGGGAGCTTGGGCTCGGCCATGGAGGTCACCACGTGGAGACCTCGGCGGTCCGCCGCCGCCTTGAGGGCGGCCAGAAGCCCCGAGCGAAGCATCTCGGCGCGGCAGGCCATGAACAGAGACTTGATGTGGGGGTCCCTCTCTCCGATGAAGTGGTAGAGGGCGGGGTAGTAGGGGGCGGGGTCGAAGCCGAAGCGCTTTTCAAAGACCTCGTTGAAGCTGTCGTCCCAGTTGCGGCGGTTGGGGGCGTGGAAGGCGATGTCGGACACGATGAGGTGGGTCACCGTGGTCCCCATGGCCTGCTGGGTGCGCTCCCCCAGGCGGGTGAAGAGGGCCTTCAGAAAGTCGGCGCAGGCGTCGTAGGAGAGGATGTTGCAGGTATGGATGGGGGGCTCGCCGTATTGGGGCTCGTCGGTGCAGAGGTACTCCTCCACCGTCCAGTTTCCGTCGGGGACGGTATAGGACAGGAAGCCGTCCTTGATATAGGGACGGAGGTCGATCATGTCGGTATGCTCGTCGTCGTAGGCCATGACCGACATGGGGGTACCCTTGCGGAGCTGGAGGTAGAGCTTCTCCCCGGGATCGCAGTAGTACTCGCGGCGGATGAGGGTGCGGGTCCTGGTGTGTCCCACGAACTCGGCGGCAGGGGAGAGGTAGAAGGACTGCTCCACCACAGGCTCCAGGTGGAGCCCGATCCGCATATTCCTCCTGGCGGCGGCGGCGGTCAGTACCTCGTAGAACTCCACCACACGGTCGAGCAGCTCGGCGGAGGGCTGTATCCCCCGAGGCAGGCGGGGAACGATACAGGCGATGCCGTTCTGGGCGCACTTCTCCACGTATTTCTCCACCGACTCCTTGGGGATGGGGAAGGTGGGGAGGTCGTAGACCAAAAACAGGCGGTGCTTGCTCTTGAGGTTGCGGAAGGCCATCTTGGCGCGGCTGTACTTAAGAGGAAGTTGGTTCATGGTGACACCTCACAGGGTAAGATTCAAGGGGGTGAAAAGTGAAATATGGGTTGAAAATACGGCGGGAGTGTGGTATAATAGCGGTAGAACCGTAAGAAAACCGCCGAAAGGAGACTGTGTCATGGCCGAAATCCGCAGACTGACCGATATGGAGGCCGCTTTTGATTTCTACCACACCTACAGTGTGGCGTTTCCTCAAAACGAGAGACCTACCGACGGCTATCCCTCCGCCCTGGGGCTGATGCCCGTGTCGCGAGGAACCGTTGAATACTGGTTTGGCGGAGATGATCGCATTACCTTCGGCGCCTATGAGGGCGACCGCTTGGTGGGCATTGCATCGGGGAATATCGCTCCCGCGCGGAAGGCAGGGTACCTGTCCTACCTCTGCGTGGCGCCCGACCGCCGCCGCAAGGGGATCGCCACCGCCCTGTGCGACCGCCTGGAGGAGGCTCTGGCGGCTGACCCTGTGGTGGAGAAGCTGGAGGCGGTATTCTACAACCCCGTACAGCTTCCGTGGTACATTCCCCATGGGAACGGAGATTATCACCCCTGCCTGCCCGGCGTGGACAAGTCCTCGGGGCTGTATCTTTTCCTAAAGAATCGGGGCTGGCGGGATTTCGCCACCCAGAACTGCTACTACCGCCGCATGGCGGACTACGCGGACAAGCCCGGTATCGCGGCCACCCGTGAGCGGTTGCTCTCGGAGGGGATCGAGCTGACCCTGTACGATCCCGAGAAGCATCACGGCCTCCCCGAGCTGTTTGATAATATCAACAACCCCGGCTGGAAGGCCCACGTGCTGGCGCGGCTGGATCTCCCCATCGTGGTGGCGGTGGACCGCAACGCCGACGGCCTGGTGGTGGGCTATACGGGGCCTCTGTCGGTGGTGGGCACCCCCGGGCGGGGGAACTTCTGCGGCATCGGGGTCCGCACCGAGTACCGCGGGCGGGGCATCGGCAAGCCCGTGTTCTGCGAGATGTGCGCCCGTCACCGTGACGGCGGGGCGGATTTCATGTCCCTCTACACGGGGGAGGACAATCCCGCCCGCAACATCTACGAGTCGGCGGGGTTCCGCATCGTGCGGAGCTTTTCGGATATGCGGAAGGTATTGAAGAAGTAAGAGAACGCCAGGGCGCTGCCCTGGACCCGCTTAAACCCTTCTTGAAAGCCTCCTCGCTTTCGCTCGGTGCAAATTCGCCTATGGCGAAGTTTGCGAAGGGTTTAAGAATCCCAAGAACTTTCAAAAAAGGAATTAGGAATTAAGATATGAGACGAGTATTGATCAGCGGCGGTTCCCGCGGTATCGGCCGCGCCATCGTGGAGGCTTTTTCAAAGAATGGTGACCGCGTGGCGTTCATTTACCGCACCCGTGACGAGGAGGCCGCCAAGGTGGCGCAGGCTACGGGCGCGGTGGCCATCAAGGCGGACGTGAGCGATCCCGATGAAGTACGCCGCGCCATCACCGAGGCCGAGGCCGCTCTGGGCGGCACCATCGACGTGCTGGTCAACAACGCCGCGATCTCCTGGATCGGGCAGATGCAGGATATGAGCGACGAAGAGTGGCGCAGGGTGCTGGACACCAACCTGTCGGGGGCGTTCTATCTGTCCCGTGGGGTCGTGAGCGGTATGGTACGGAACCACTACGGGCGCATCATCAACATCGGCTCCATGTGGGGCAAGGTGGGCGCGTCCTGTGAGGTGGCGTACTCGGCCACCAAGGCTGGCTTGCGCGGTCTGACCATGGCCATGGCCAAGGAGTTCGGGCCCTCGGGCATTACCGTCAACTGCGTGGAGCCGGGCTTTATCGCCACCGAGATGAACGCCGCCATTGATGAAGGATCCAAGCAGGCACTCTGCGACGAGACCCCCCTGGGGCGCATGGGTACCCCCGAGGAGGTGGCGGCCGCCGTGGTGTTTCTGGCATCCGACGCGGCGGGGTTCGTGACGGGTCAGGTCATCGGCGTGGACGGCGGGCTGGCGGTGTGAGCGGGATCCTGTTCTGAAATGCTTTCAAGGAGGATACTATGGAAAAAGCAACGAAAAAAGCGAAAGCATGGATCATTATCCTGATCTGTGCCGTGGCGGCGGTCTTGGTGGCCGTTCCTATCGTGCGAGCCCGTTTTTACTACGGCGACGTGCCTGTTTTCATGGGGAATCCCGGAATGCAACAGCTGATCTATCACGGCAGCGACATTGTGATGCTGCCGGAGAAGCGGGAGAACATACATGCCACGTTGGCTTATGCTACGTACAATGGGAACACCTATGTGGGAGACCAACGTATGGGTTGGTATTTTGACGATGATAAGATGCAATACGCCGGACAAATACACCGGAGACTCATCCTGCATTTGTATCAAAACTATGACGTTTACGTGTCCGCAAATGTTGTGACCGAAGACGGGACTCCCATCTTTTTGTCTTGCGGAGGTGGTGATACGCCGCCATTCTACTACGTACTGGAGGGCTACGAGGCACCCGATCTCATGACCTCGGAGCTGAGGATCGAGTTGAAGGCCGGGGGGAACAAATGGAGCCTTCCCGATACCGTGACGCTTGGGGATATCGTCGATCTCCAAGGCAGGGTCCCCTATAGCGATGACATGCAGGTGATCTGCTCAATGACCTTGATCTCGGCAGAATACGACTTTATGTGTGATTGGTTCAGCGTGTGTCTGTGGGGAGAGCAGTATTATTTTTACTATGGGCCGGATGAGCTTTACCCCATCACTTCGGAGGGGCTGATCGAATACCTGGGTCAAATAGAGAAACAGCAAGCCGTTTGATTTCAGCCGCACCTTCGGGTGCGGCTGTTTTTGAGTTCGTAGAAGTTTTGAAAGTCCCCTAACCGTGGGTATGGTCGGGGGATTTTTTGTGAGAAGCTTACTTCAACGTCCGAATAAACGCCTCCATCCGCTCCAGCGCCTGGTTGATGTGCTTGACCGAATAGGCGTAGGAGATCCGCGCGAAGCCCTCGCCCGCCGCGCCGAAGGCGACACCGGGGACGATGGCGCACTTGTGCTCGTAGAGGAGCCTTTCGCAGAATGCTTCGCTGGAAAGTCCGAACTTACCGATGTTGGGGTAGATGTAGAAGGCGCCCTCAGGCTCGAAGGACTCCACGCCGATGTCCCGCAGGCCGTTATAGATCAAGCGGCGGCGGCGGTCGTACTCGGCGGTCATGGCGGCCACCTCCTCATCGCAGTCCCGCAGTGCCGTAATGGCGGCCAGCTGGGCTGTGGTGGGGGCGCACATGATGGCGTACTGGTGGATCTTGAGCATCTGCTTGGCCAGAGGGGCGGGGGCGCAGATGTAGCCCAGACGCCAGCCCGTCATGGCGTAGGCCTTGGAGAAGCCGCTGACCACCACGGTGCGCTCCCACATCCCGGAGAGGGAAGCGATGGAGACGTGGCGGCGGCCGTAGGTCAGCTCGGCGTAGATCTCGTCCGAGAGGACCACGATCTGCCGCTCCCGCAGGATCTGAGCGATCTTCTCCAGATCCTCGGCGTCCATGATGGCGCCCGTAGGGTTGTTGGGGTAAGCAAGCACCAGCATCTTGGTCTTGTCGGTGATGGCGGACTCTAAAAGCTCGGGGGTGAGCTTGAACTTATCCTCGTTGCGGGTCTCTACGATGACAGGAATCGCGCCCGTCATCTTGCAGAGAGGCTCGTAGCAGACGAAGCAGGGAGTGGGGATGATGACCTCGTCCCCGGGCTGGAGGAGGGTACGCATGGCCACGTCGATGGCCTCGCTGCCGCCTACGGTGACCACGACCTCCTTTATGGGGTCGTAGGTGAGGTCGAAACGGCGGTTCATGTAGTTGGAAATTTCCTTACGCAGCTCCAGGGTGCCTGCGTTGGAGGTATAGTAGGTCTTGCCCGATTCCAGGGATTCGATGCCTGCCTCGCGGATCTTCCACGGGGTGACGAAGTCGGGCTGTCCCACGGTCAGGGCGGTGACGTCGGTCATGCTGCCCAGGATATCGAAGAACTTTCGGATACCCGAGGAGGGCATATCCACCACCGAGCGGGGAAGGATGCGGTCGTAATCGAGATGTGCCATCAGATCAGGTTTCCTCTCTCGTCGACCTCGGGGGCGCCGTAGATCACGCCCTTGTCCTTGTATTTACGCAGTACGAAGTGGGTGGCGGTGGACAGCACCGACTCGATGGGCGCCAGCTTCTGGGCCACGAAGTAGGCCACCTCCTTCATGGTGCGGCCTTCGATGATGAGGCAGAGATCGTAGCCACCCGACATGAGGTAGACGCTCTGGACCTCGGGGTATTGGTAGATCTTCTCGGCGATGCGGTCAAAGCCGCGGTCGCGCTGGGGGGTCATCTTGACCTCAATCATGGCGGTGACGTACTCGCGGTCGGTCTTGTCCCAGTCGATCATAGTCTTGTAGCCCAGGATCACGCCGTCGGCCTCGTACTGCTTGATGAGCTTCTTGATATCGCCCTCCTCCTTGTCCAGCATCACAGCCAGCTGGGCGGGGGTCAGGGTGGCATTGTCTTCTAATACTTTGAGTAAGGTGTCCATGGTTGGTTCCTTTCTATGTGTGAAATGGTGGATCAGTGCTTGATTTTCTCCAAAATATTCTGATACGTCAACCCATACCGCTCGGCGATATCCCTTGCGTAGGACTTACCGTCGGGCTTGGCGCGGATAATGCGGAAGGAGCGCTTGCCCTCTTCGATGCCCGCTACCAGGGTGTCGATCCTCACGCCGCCGTTCCCCGCGGATTCCTCGTTGATGCGGTCGATCTCCTGGGCCAGCTCGTGGAGGTGGGTGGAGAAGAGACAGCGGCAGCCCGCTTGGGCCAGACCCGCCAGCACCTCGGCGGCGATGTAGGAGGCCTCGAAGGAGCCGGTGGAGGACAGGGACTCGTCCAGGAGGACCAGGGAATGGGCGGTGACCGCGTCGAAGATCTCACCCAGGCGGGCGCACTCCTCGCCCAGGCGGCCCTTGTCGATGGTGTCGTCGGCGCCCGTGGGGAAGTGGGTGAAGATGCCGTCGGCGGGGCTGATCTCGCAGACCTTGGCGGGGAGGTACATACCCAGCTGGAGCATGGCCTGGCAGAGGCCGATGGCGCAGGTGATGACCGACTTACCGCCGCGGTTGGGGCCCGTGAGGACGTAGATCATGGCGTTCTCGTCCGACTCGTCGAAGTAAATATCGTTGGGGACAATCTCCTCGCCGTCGCGGAGCTTGAGGGCAACGGCGGGGTTGTACAGCTCAGAAGCGCGGAAGATATTCTCCTCCATGGGGCGCAGGGTGGGGGCGCAGAGGGGACAGCCCTTGTTCAGAAGCTGCTGTTGGAGCTGGGTGCCCTTCACCACGAACTCGATCTCGGGCATGAGGCCCAGGAGGAAGTCGGTGTTCTCCAGGACATAGGTCTGGACGATCTTCTTCCAGGAGCGGAGAGAGGACTTGTAGACCTCCCCGATGGCGGAGTTGAAGGCCAGGGACAGGGCGGTCTTCTGGTTGTCGGTCTGCTTCTTGCCGAAGGGGAC
>JAGAIH010000393.1 GCA_017626655.1 Clostridia bacterium
AGCCTGTAACCGAGGCCCCCACCGATACCCCCGAGACCGAGGCACCCACTACCCCCGCCGAGACCCAGGCTCCTACCGAGTCCGCCACCCCCGACGGCACCGACGCCCCCGAGGAGGGCGGCTGCGGAGCAGTCATGGGCAGTGCGGGACTCCTGGCCGCCCTGGCGCTGTCTGCCCTGCTGGTCTATAAGCGGAAAGAATGACCATTTCGGAAACGCGAGTTTTTTACAAGTTTTTTTGAAAAACCCGTAATGAACGCGCCATAATTGCGTCTTATACGGCAGAGGCTCCTTTCGGGGCTTCTGCCGTATTGCTTTTTTGATCCTAACTGTGGTGCAAATTGGGGTTTAGCGGTCCGTTCCTCTGCCTTTCCCAGCGGGGAAGGGGGACCGCGAAGCGGTGGATGAGGAGAACACTTGTAAAACCAGCGTTCTGGGTGAGTGGCTAACTTTCCTACCGCTTTTTGGATTTCGGCCCCCCAAAAAACAAGCAATTGTATCAATTGTTTTAACACTTCTATCCGCATGGTTGTAGGAGCGCAACTGTAATCCCGGTAAGTTGGCTTACAAATACTCTCCTCATCCACCGCTTTGCGGTCCCCCTTCTCCGCTGGAGAAGGCAAGGGAACGGTCAACACACCGACAAACCCAAATCTGAACCCCGTTTCCTGATCTTGCATTCCCGAAAGGAGCCTCGCCATGACTGACCCTACCGCCAAGACCTACAAGCGCATCGCCCTGACCTGTCTCGCCGTCTGTGTGGCCATTCCCGTCCTGCTGATCCTGCTCCTCTGGGGCGCGTCGGTCTTCCGGGATCTGACCAACCCCTACCGCTACGACTATCCCGAGCATCTCAAGACCGACGATCTCCGTGCGACCTACGAGCAGTTTGACCCTGCCCTGGTCTACCTGACGGCCTGTGATACGGTCAAGAGCCACGAGGGCTACAGCGGCGCCCGCTACCACTATGCCGCCCTTCCCGACACCGATACGGCGGAGTATCTGGCCATGTATGAGGCCAACTCCTTTATTTGGGCCAGTTACACCCCCCAGATCCTCCGTCCCGCAGGAAGCGATGCTCACCCCATCCTGGACGGCACCGTCACCGCCGAGCTGTATCTCCGCAAGCCCCACGCCCACGACAGCTGGTCATGGAACAGCGACCGGGACGAGCGGCATCTGTACGGTCAGCTGGTCTATGACCGTCGGGTGACCGAGCTGACCGACGCCGCCCTGCTGGAGGAGATCCTGGCCATCGTCGCCACCCCCGCCCACATGGAGGAGGCCACCTACGACAAGATCCGCGGGGAGATGCTGGGTCTGCCCCCCGAGGAGGTGCCGGGCTATACCGAGACCATCCATCCCGACGGCCATCACATTATCTCGGACTTCACGTGGGGCTATCGACCCGTGACGAATAGAAACGGTCAAGCCCTGTACCTCCGCCTGTCGGTGGCCGAGCATCCGAATATCGTGTGGGATGCCGCTGTTTACATCAATGACGAGGGCGAGTACGCCCTGCGCCGTCGGGTGTACGTGCGTCCGTCCTATGCCATCGCCGAGCCCTATGCCTTCAAGACCGACTCCTACGCCCTGTACTGCCCCCTGTCGGTCTCCTTGGACGGTCTCCTCCCCGAGGGCTGGGACACTCTCGCCGAGACAGAAAGCGAAGCGGCACCTTAACACGAGGGACACCCCGCCGCGGGTGTCCTTCCTTTTTGTGAAAGATACCCGAAAATCATTCCCCGCGGGCGGTGAAGATTTCCTTTCCCGCGCTTGACTTTTTTGGGGGTTCGTGATACAATGTGTTTTTGGTATACTATGATGCTTTATCGGAATATCCGTTGCCCATCATGGGCTGTTTGGTCGGTATTTCAAATTGCAGTTTATAGGTCTGTGGTCTGACGGAAGAGGCGGTGACACGATCCACCCTCATCCGCCTCCCGCCGCAGGAGCTGGTCGGCACCTTCCCCCGCGGGGAAGGCAAGTCTTTTTATATTTTTTGTTATCCAAAAAC
>JAGAIH010000394.1 GCA_017626655.1 Clostridia bacterium
ATGTTTTTGGGTATCAGCCAAGGAAGCGGCTGACGCATTGACCTTCCCCTCGGGGGAAGGGGGACCGCGATAGCGGTGGATGAGGGTCACCCAAAAACATACTGATCTGTTCCGTCAAACAGTTCGATAAACCCCAATTCATCAACTCACTGCTTGTTCTCTCCCTTGAGAGCGGCCTCTCTTGCAGCCCTCGCGGCGGCCATGGCGGCCTCACGGGCGGCGCGCTTCTTTTGGCCGCGCTTGACCGAGGTGTAGATGATGAGGAAGATACCGCCGTGGATGACCACCAGCACCAGGAGGGTGGGGAAGGCCTCCACGAACCAGACGGCGAAGTCCTGGCAGCCCTCTCCGAAGTCGGCCCAGCTCTCGCGGAAGGCCTCGCCGATGCGCTCGCCGAAGGTGGGGTCGGGCTCTACCACCTCGGTGTAGACGATGACCTCGTTCAGAGACAGGTTGACGGTGGACATGGCCACACGGCCGTCGTAGAGGTTGAGCTTGGTCTGGAGGGCCTCGATCTCCTCAATAACGTCGTAGAGACGCTCCTGGACCTTGAGCATATTGGAGATGTCCTTGTAGTCGGTAAAGCCCTCCAGCATGGCGGTGAGGCTGGCCTTCTCGGCTTTCAGGGTCTCCAGGCGGGAGACGGTGTCGTAGTAGGTAGCGGTGATCTCGTCGGAGGTGGCGTTCTGGGAGAGGATGCGGATGCCCTCGTTGGTACGGAGGGTCTCCAGGAAGGCGTCCAGCTTCTCGGCGGGGACGCGGAGGGTGTAGCTGGCGCGGCGGGCGGAGTTCTTGACGTTCTCGTAGCCCGTACCCGTGACGTTGGAGGCCTCTACGTAGCCGCCGTGGGTATTCAGGGTGTCCATGATGAGGGTCACGGCGTCGTCGTAGGCCTTGGTCTCGCAGGACATGGTGACGGTGCGGATGATCTTGCGGTCGTCGGTGGGTTGGCCATTCACGATGCTGCCGGCGCCGTCGCCGCCCTCCATGCCATCGGCAGTGCCGTTGCCGACGGGGGGCATATTGGGAGCGGAGTCCAGGCTGCTCCCCGCGTCGCAGGAGGCGAGGGCGAGGACGGACAGAAGCAGGGCAACGGTCAGGGCGAGGATGCGGGTGGTGAGGTTCTTTTTCATGGTAGTAAGCTCCTTTCGGATGGTTGTTTTGCGCCGCTTGCGGCGGTCTTCACTTACTATCACGCAAAAAGTCTCGGTTCATTACGGAGGATTTGAAATTTTTTTGAGAATTTTTTAAATTTGGGTTTGGCGGGATGTTTCGATTGGCACGAACACCTGTAGGGAGCGACGCCCTCGTCGCTCCGCCACATAAAACATACCGATATGTTTGGGGGTAGAGGCGAAAAACATATATCTGACAAAAGATAAAGGAAATTTTCAGGTTGCGGAGCGACGAGGGCGTCGCTCCCTACAATGGGTTATTGGTAGCCGAGCCATCATGCCCAAACCACCGCTAAACTGCAATTTGAAATCCCCCGCTCCTAAAACAAAGCCCCGCCACTTTCGCGGCGGAGCCTTGTAGGAAGCGGTGAATTACTCCTTATCCTGCTTCTTATCCTTGACACCCAGCATGATGTTAGCCAGGATACCCAGGATCAGGGCGCAGGCGACGGTGGTGAGGGTGACCTCGCCGAAGGAGACGGACAGACCGCCAATACCCGCGATGAGGATGACCGACACCACGAACAGGTTGCGGTTCTGCTCCAGATCCACCTTCTGGATCATCTTCAGACCCGAGACGGCGATGAAGCCGTAGAGTGCCATGCACACACCGCCCATGACGCAGGAGGGGATGGTGTTGACGAAGGCCACGAAGGGAGACAGGAAGGAGATGGCGATGGCCATGACGGCGGTGACGGTGATGGTGATGACCGAGGCGTTACCCGTGATAGCCACGCAACCGACCGACTCTCCATAGGTGGTGTTGGGGCAACCGCCGAAGATGGCGCCCGCGATGGAGCCGACACCGTCACCCAGCAGGGTGTTGTGGAGACCGGGTTCCTCAAGGAGGTCGTGCTCGATGATGGTAGACAGATTTTTGTGGTCAGCCAGATGCTCGGCAAAGACCACGGCGGCTACGGGAACGTAGGCCACGAAGAGGGTGAAGAAGTATTCGGCGTCAATCTCCGTGACACCCTTGATGGCCTGCATGAAGGTGAGATCAGGGACGGAGATGATGGACTCAAAGGTGAAGGGGGCGAAGAGGCTCTTGATGGGATCGAAATTGATGACCAGCAGGGCGGGGATGTCGGCGACCATACCGATGACGGTGAAGATGGCTGCGACAGCGTAGCCTGCGAGGATACCGATGATGAAGGGAATCAGGCGGATCATCTTCTTGCCGAAGGTGGCGCAGAGCATGGTGACGGCCAGGGTGACCAGACCGCAAATGATGGCGACGTAGACCGAGCCGCCTGCGGGTGCCTTCTGGAGATCGCCGATGGCGTTACCGGCCAGGGACAGACCGATGATGGCGACGGTGGGGCCGATGACCACGGCGGGCATGAGCTTGGCAATCCACTTGACACCGGCGAGCTTGACGATAAGGGCGATCAGCATATAGACAAGACCGGCCATGGCCGCGCCGATGATGAGACCGAGGTAGCCGGCCTGAACAGATGCGGCACCGGCAAAGGCAGCGCACATGGGACCGATGAAGGCGAAGGAGGAGCCCAGGAATACGGGGCTCTTGAAGCGGGTGAAGAGCTGGTAGACCAGAGTGCCGATACCGGCGCCCAGCAGAGCGGCGGCGGAGCTCATCTCGGGAAGCAGATCGGGAGGAATATTGTCGCTGGTGTTGATGATGACGGGAACCACCAGCGTAGCGGCCATGATGGCCAGGAGCTGCTGGATGGCGAAGACAATGACTTGACCGAACTTCGGTCTGTCCTTAATGCCGTAGATGAGTTTCATGCTTGAGTTGTCCTCCATATTATATAATGAGCGGCGACCCGCTTTGGGACGGTTTGGCGCGGGCAAAAAATAAGCCCGCTCGGGCAGGAGCGGACGGCGGGGCGCGCGTAAAGCACTTTAAGAGGGAAGTATTCGGTTCTGACAACTTCACCCAACGCATCTGCCGTTCCGTGACCTTGACTTTACATAGTATAGCACAGATTTTGAAATTTGTAAAGAGGATTTTACGGATTTTTGAAGAATTTTTGCGGATTTTGCGAGAGGGATTGACAAAATGGGGGAGATGTGGTAAAAAGTAAGAAAGAGAAGTAAATTTGGGTTTGTCGGGCTGTTTGAAGGGATAAAAATGCCCTTGACGGTAAACTCCCCCACCGCCTGCGGGCGGAGCCCCCTCGGGGAGGGAGCCTTGGGGCGCGGGTAAGAATCGCTTGTCGGGTAACGAATTTCCGCGGGTCTGGGCAAAAGGCTCCCTCTCCGA
>JAGAIH010000395.1 GCA_017626655.1 Clostridia bacterium
ACCGTGGTGCAGGTGGATCTACGCCATGCAGACCAACCCGTGACCCTCCTGCCGCCCGCGGAAACCGAAACCGCATGACCGCATCACAATGAGAAAGGAAAATACCATGAAAAAGATACTATTATGCGCCCTTACCGCCACGATTCTGCTCACCTCCCTCGCCTCCTGCTCTCGTAGAGGGCAGTACGAAGATCAACTGGAAAGCCAAAAGGAGGCAGCGTCCTTGGCTGAATCTCTGGCCGATGCCCCCCAGGTCGGTGCCAACGGCGAGGCCAACATCATCGGCACCATCGTCGATCCCGCCGATTGGAAGGTCACCATCCAAAAGCAAGGCGATGCGCCCTACTTCGAAGGCAAGACCACCGAGGAGCTGTACGAGATATACAGGCTCAACGGGGATCAATCCATTTTCGCCATCCTGCCGACGGGACGCACGATCATGGCCAGTAACGGAAGCTCGTGGTTCTTCAACAAGCTGACAGGCAACATTCTCCCCTGGTGTCCCGACCAGCTTTGTGACCACGACGGCTCGAACTGTATGTTCGCCACGGTCTGGTCGGACGGCTTCCAAATGGTCAGCTACGTGGGGAAGGAGCATCTTTACTTCATAAATCAGTACCGGGATTTCGTGTATAAGATGTACCGCTGTGATTTCCAGCGCAACAACGTGGAGCTGCTCTACACAATTCCCACCTACGACGGTGTATCCAATTTTGTCGATATCGTCTGCGAGGATGGGAATATGCTGTATTTCCTGGAGGATGATTACGGAGACGTAGGCGGCTCCTCCATCAATTCCCTGAAGCGCTTGAATATGGACACCAAAAAGGTGGAGGTCATCTCGGGGGATCTGAATCTCTGGTGGTGCTACTACATCGGCGGGGAGCTGTACTACCAGCCCCAGAACAGCGTGACCATTTACAAAAACAGCCTGGCCTTCGACCGGGAGCAGGAATTCATGAAGGATTATAAGATCGTCAATTACAACGATCAGTACATCATTTACAGTCCCAACGTCTATTACGGAACCTGGGATGACCTGATGATCGTCAATCTGGAAACGGGAGAGACGCAAGTGCTTCCGTATAATAGCTACCATCTCGCCGGTGATTATCTATACTATACCAAGGGTCTGACGGAGGAGGAGCGGGAGAACAGTCCTCACAAGGAGTATCACGAGTGGGAAAACGATAACGGTCTGAGACCCGGCGGTGACGGCTCGGTCTGGCGCATGAAGATTGGAAGCGATCAAGAAGAGCGAGTATTCCACGCTACCTATCAGGATAAGCCGATTTTTACCAGCATTCAAGGCGTGGATGGAGAGTGCATATGGCTGATGGTCAAGACTTATGAGCAATGGCAGAACTACTACAATCAGGATTTCGTCAGTTCCACTTCAGCGCTCCAGAAAAAAGGATTGATGTCTGATTATCTAGTGGTGGTGGATCTCCACGACGGGACCATGCGGTTTATCGAGACCGAGGGTGCTGTGGAGGAGATTTTCCAGTATAACTGACCACATTCGCATTAGAGAGGAGGTGCATGTTTATGCTTACAAATAAACTGAAAAGATTCGGCCAAAGCAAATTCATCCCGATTCTGCTCACCGTTCTACTTCTCTTTCTGCCCTTACTTACCTCCTGCTCCCGCAGAAGCCAATACGAGGATCAACTGGAGAGCATAAAAGACACCCGACCCGAGTCCCCCTTGGAGGAACAGACAGACCTGAACGGCTTCATCGGCAGCCCCTCGGAGGACTACGCCCTTCCCATCATCAAAAAGACGGGAGAAACGCCCTATTTTTCGGGTAAGACCGAAAACGAGCTTAAGACCATGTGGCGCAAAAACGAGGTGCGGCCCGAGGTCAGTATCCTACCGACGGGCAAGGTTTTCGGAGATACCTTTTATAATAAGCTCACGGGCAACATGAGCAAATGGTGCGCCGATCCTCTGTGCGAATGCGACAGCGAGGCGTGTATTTGGGCGTATGGCTATTCCATCCTGTACGTGAGTCATGATTGGCTCTATTTTTCGGTCGAAAACCAGATCCACGGATACGGACTGTACCGCTGTGACCATCAAAGAAACAACATCGAATTTTTGTACGAGATCCCCGCATTCTATGAAAGCGACGGTCTGAACGGAGGCTATGGGTATTGGGAAGCCATTGAATCGCTTTACGAGGAGGATGGGAAGCTGTATTTCGCGGGGCAAGCCTATGAATCGGGGAAAGGCTCCTTGTTTGCCTGGAAGGTGCTTGATCTGGCCACCAAGGAGGTGACTGTCCTGTACACGGGGAAGTCCGACCAGTTTGTTGAGGCCATAATTGACGGTGACGTCTACTATGAATACGGGAATCGGGATGGAGATAAGCAGATCATTTATAAAACCGATCTGTCCTTTGAAGCTCATGAGGAAGTGTTCAAGGCCATGAAGATCTCATCCTATAACGATACCCACATGGTTCTCCGCGGGTACGTACAGAAAAACGGGTACACCCCGTACTATGTATACGATGTGTCCACCGGCCGGATGACCGAGCTCCCCGGCGGAGGTGACAAGTACAATTTCAAGCTATCCGGAAACTACGTATACTACCAGGACCGCGTCATGGGCGAGGAATTGACGGACGATCCCTTTGCGGAGTACTATTCCTTTACGTGGAAGGGCAACAAGACCGCCAGAACCGACGGCGCGGGAAAGCTCTACCGCATGAATATTGCCACGGGGGAGAGCGAATGTGTCCTGCAGCTCACCTACAAGGACGTGCCCGTGCGCATCGAGTTTTACGAGCCCGACGGTGAGATGGTCTACGTATCCTTCCGCAACCACGAGGAATTTGAGAACTTCTACAATCACGGTGAATTTGACGAGTCGGTGGAATACGATGCCCATAGCTGTGTGGTTGACCTGCACAGAGGAATTCTCACCTTTTTGGAATTTCCCAATGAGGACGAATAGAATACCGCGTAACCATGGAGCAGCCGCATTTTGCGGCTGTTCTTTTCATACTCCCATGAAATCGTGCCAACGGGGTATTTTCCCCATAAATGGATTATGCTATAATGGAATCCCCCCAAAATTTTTTGAATGATGATTACAGATCCGCCAAAAAACGCGGACTGAATGGATAGAGGGAGAAAAGGAGGTGAGGATATGCGCTCCGACGAAAAACAAAAGCGGGAGGATCGCCGTATCGTGGAGCTTTTCTGGAAGCGGGACGAAGCGGCCATCGCGCTGACCGCCGAGCGGTACGGGCGGAGCCTGTACTCCATCGCCTACAACCTTCTTCACGATGATTGTGACACCGAGGAGGTGCTTAACGACACCTACCTGGACGCCTGGAACAGCATCCCGCCCGCCAGACCCGACTGCCTGTTCGCGTTTCTGGTCAAGGTGGTTCGCGGCAATGCTCTGAACGCCTATGAGCACCGCCATCGGGAGCGTCGGATCCCGCCCCACATGGTGGTCTCCCTCTCCGAGCTGGACGACTGTTTAGGGCGGGACGATGCCGCCGCGGAGGAGGACTCCCGCACCATCGCGGCCGTCATCAGCCGCTATCTGGAGCAGACCACCGAGCGCAGACGCTTCATTTTTGTGTGTCGCTACGGCTGCGGAGATCCCATCCGCAAGATTGCGGGGATGTTGAAGGTCAGCGAATCCACCGTCAATAAGGAGCTGGCCGCCATGCGGGAGGAGCTGCGCATACAACTGGAAAAGGAGGGTATCACCATATGAAGCATGAAAAGAAATACGAGATCATGGGGCTTCTGGATGACCGCATCTATGAGGAGGTCCTGCAAAAACGGGAGGAACTCACCCGCGGGGGCGTACACCGAACAGGCAACCGCCCCCGACGAATGCTTTTGATCGCCGCTTGTGTGGCTCTGTTGGCCGTAGGGGTAACGGCGGCGTTCCTGCCGGCTATGCTGTCGGATCCCGGTGTGGACACGCCCCCCACGACCGAGAGCACCGAGAGCGAGAGTGCCGCCACGCCATTTCCCGACGCGGAGTGGGTGGAGGATCCCACCATTGTGCAAGTACAGCGGTTGAGTGTGGGAGGTAATTTTGACACAGCAAACATCCTTACGGCCAAGGATGATACGGTTACGGTAGAGACCGAACAGCGTCTGGGTCAGCGGCTCATTCTGTTGCAATTCAGATGCAGGGAGGGTGAGCGGATCACCGTGACCCCCGATGAGGGCGGTGCGCTGTTTGAGACGGTGCAGATCGAGTATAACCAATACCCGATCTGGTCGGTGTGGAACCCGGAGAAGGAGGAATACTACCCCGCTTGGGAATACCTCAATGTGAATACCGAGGAGAAGCGCGCCTCTCTCGGGCAGTCGGTCGTCATCACGAAGGACACTGTACTCCTGTGGCAGTATCCGAACATCTCTCGTCCTTGCATTGAAGACAATTTTGTGGATTTCACGGTCACCGACAACGAGGGGAACATTACGGGGGGCGGCAGTATCTATATCGGTGGGCTTGACTTGACCACGGTCAGCGAAAACAAGACCTACTACGGCGGCAGTACAGGTATCACCTACGTGCACCTCAACGCCTCCTACCGTCCCGTCCTGCTGGGGGCGTACCGCTACGCCGAGGGGAGCAAGGTGGATGCCGACACCCACGCCAAAAAGCTGGCCGCGTTGCACGCTGAGGCGGAAAGAGTCCGCCAAGGGCTGTTCGATAACCTGAGCGAAGACTATTTCCGCCTGTCCTACCGTGTTTTTCTTCATAAATATAAGGATAAAAATCATCACGGTATTTTTTCGGGTACGATCCACCGTGATGTCTCCTATGATCGCTATGCCTATGTGGAGATTTTGGATGAAGATGTCAAGAGACAATTTTTCCTTTATAACGGCACTTGCCAGCCCATCACAGAATGGGAGATCTACACCGCCGACGAGTACGGCTATACCGTCACGGGTAAGCTCACCTTGGAGGACGGTACTGTGGTGATGGTGGATATTAACAGTCCCGACGCCATGTATACGTTCATTCCTCCCGTCGAGTCATGAAACAGAAAGGGAATCAAACCATGAAAAACGCCCTACTCATCACTCTATCCGCCATCTTTCTGCTCACCTCCCTTGCCTCCTGCTCCCGCCGTGGGCAATACGAGGATCAACTGGAGAGCCAGAAGGAAGCCGAATCTCTGGACGCAATACCCGAAACAAACGGAAACATTACGGGCGAGAGCGCGCCCGATTATGCAACCCCTGTCATGCTGAAAACAGGAAGTACGCCCTTTTACGAGGGGAAAACCCTTGAAGATTTGCAAGCGATCAGCCGAGGATGTGGTAATATCAGAATCAGTTCGATCCCCACAGGACGGCTGTACGACAATGCGGATGACACTAAGCAGTTTTTTTACAATAAATTGACCGGTAATTTCAGTAATTGGTGCAGCGATCCCTTGTGTGATGGTAAGGATTGCATTTGGTTAAGATCCGGTTTGTATTTTCAGTATATTTCGGACGATTATATATACTTTTTAGCAAGTATGGATGAAAAGGGCAGTACATACGGCGTTTTTCGTTGCGATTTTCAAAGAAATAACATTGAAAAAGTTTTGGATGTTGCCTATTATCAAGTGCCGCAAGATAATGACGGAGATGGCAGAGTTGATGGCTATTATGGGTATATGGACGATATTGAAGTTTTTTATGAGAAAGACAATATTTTATACTATTTACAAGTAGCCTATAATGCAGATGATGCGGATGGCATTGGTTCGTTGTATGCCATGGATGTGCGTAATGGGGCAAAGGAACTGGTTTCAGGGAAAATAGATTTAGCCTCCGTTGCAATCGTAAATAATATGGTTTTTTATTCAACCGCGAATAATCCGGACGATATCTATCAAACCGATTTATCTTTCTCCAATGCCAAACTGCTTCAAAAAAATGCCTTTATTCAAGTATATAATGACCGATATATTTTTTTGAGAGAACGCCAAGGTACGGACAAATTCATATATGATACGCAAAGCGATACTATGGTTACACTGGAGATTAAAGGTAGTGATTTCGCACTGTCCGGTAATTACGTATACTACACTAAAAATTTAACAGACGAAGAGATTGCTGAAAGCCCATTGAAGGATTATTACACGTATACATGGGAGGAAGTAAGACCCAGACCCGGTGCAAAGCCCATTATAAAGGAGACAGATACCCAAGGTGCAGGGAGGATCTACCGCGTATACATTGGTGCAGAAAAAGTGACTGAAGAATGTGTGTTCCAGCTTACTTATAAAGATATTCCCGTTCGAATTAAAGATTTTGAAATTGATGGTGAAGCGATCTATATTTCTTTCCACAATTATGAGGGTTTCAAGAACTTCTACAATCAAGAGTTTTCCGGGAACGAATATGCGACTGTTTGTTATGCAGTTGCTGATTTGCAAAACGGAAGCGTGACCATTCTTGAAATACCGCAGACTGAATGAATATTCTGTGTAACCACCCCAAAATAGAAAGGAAACTCTATTATGAAAAAAATCATTATGTTAGCCTTAGTCACCGCACTTTTGGTGACCTCCCTCGCCTCCTGCGCCCGCACCAGGCGAAACGAATTTGAGAACATTTTGGAAAGCCGGAAGGAGGCAGAGTCTCTGGCTGAATCCCTGGCCGACGTACCCCAGGTCGGCGCCAACGGCGAGGCCAATATCATCGGTACCATCATCACCCCTGCCGATTGGAACGTGAGCGTCCAAAAGCTGGGAGACACGCCCTACTTTGAAGGAAAAACCACCGAAGAGCTGTTCGAGCTATACAGACAGAATGGCAAGCAGGAGATTTTTGCCATTATGCCCACGGGCCGCACGATTCAGGCCAATAACGGCAGTACGTGGTTTTACAACAAGCTGACGGGTAACATCCTCCCCTGGTGTCCCGACCAGCTCTGCGACGGCGGGGAGGACTGTATGTTCAATTTGGCTTGGTCGGATAGCTTTGAACTCGTCAGCTACGTAGGCAAGGAGCATTTCTATTTTAGGAATATGTATAAGGACTTTGTCTATAAGCTCTATCGCTGTGATTTTCAACGCAATAACGTGGAGCTGCTGTATACCATTCCCACCTACGATGGCGCATCGAACAATATTGAAATCGTCTGTGAAGAAGGAAATATACTGTATTTCCTGGAAGCGGGCTACGGCGGCCAGGGTGGCGCGGCCGTTACCTCCCTGAAGCGCTTGAATATGGACACCAAGAAAGCCGAGGTCATCTCGGGAGATCTGTCTTTCTCTTGGTGCTACTATATTCGAGGGGAGCTATACTATCAACTCCGTGGCAGTGAGATCATTTACAAAAACACGCTGGCCTTCGATCAGGAAACGGAATTTCTGGACGAACAGAGGATTGCCAATTACAGCGACAAGTACATCATTTACAGCCCCAACATGGAATACGGAGAATCTGACGATCTGACCATCTATAACATAGAAACAGGCGAGACTCGCACCCTCCCCGATAACGGCTATGAGCTTGCAGGTGATTATGTGTACTATACCAAAATGATCACGGCCGAAGAGCTGGAAACACATCCCCACAAGGACTACTTTTCATGGAAAAATGATCACCGCTTTACGCCGCGTCAGGATGGTATCGTCTACCGCATGAACGTGAATACCGGCGCAGAGGAAGTGGTGTGCTCTGTCTACTACAAGGACAAGCCTGTTCAGCTAAGCCTCTTGGGTGTGGATGGCGAGTGCATTTGGTTGACTATCCAGAACTATGAGCAATGGCAGAACTATTACAATCAGGATTTTAACGGAAACACGGCCATGAGGGATTATTTGGTGGTGGTGGATCTCCACGACGGTACCATGCGGTTTATCGAGACCGACGGCGCGGGGGAAGAGATCCGACAGTATAGCTAATAAAGGCGAAGGTGCGAAGCCATGTTTACATACGAATGCAAAAAACTCATCAGCAACAAATTCATCCTCGGCCTGTTCATCATCCTGTTTTTCCTGAACGCCCTGTTGTCCTACTCCGAGGCCAAGCATGATCCCGCAACCGACCTGTCCGAGGACGTGCTGGCCGCTCTGGAGGCCTATAATGATGACCCCGAGGCGTGGAAGGCCGAGTATGACCGCCTGACCACCTACTACAACGAGGTGTTCCTGCCCGAAATGGAGCAGGCCAGGCAGGAGTTCCTCGAGAAGAACCCTGGAGCTCAAGGCTTTATGTTTGAGAATGACGAGCATTCTCAAAAGTACTGGGACTACTTCACCGCTCAGCGGTATATGGCTGAGTTAGACTCCTACCCCAAGGACCTGAAGCGAGTCGTCAAGGCCGCCATTATCGCGAAAGAAGACTACCTCGCCTCGGGTGTGACCGAAAACGACTACGAATACAAGTACCAGTCCGACATTGAGTACATCTACGAGGTCAACTCCCTCATTCCTATCGACTACGAATACGCCGTGGGCTGGGACGAATACCACGCCTATACCAGCGGAAACGTCCTGCTCGTCATGCTCATGCTGGTGCTTGCCCCCGGCCTGTGCATCGAGGAATTCTCCTCGGGCATGTACCCCATCCTCCATGCCACCAAGAAGGGCAGACTGCACACCTTCCTGAACAAACTGGGCGCACTGGCTCTGTTCACTACCCTCGCCGTGGTGCTGTTCACCGCCACCTCCTTGGCCTTTTACGGTGCAAGCTACGGGTTCTCCTCCCTCGGCAACTTTGTCCAGGTCTTTGAGGACTTCAAGTTCTGCCCCGAGATCATCACCGTGGGCGAGCTGCTGGCCGTGTCGGTGCTGACCAAGATTTTAGTTTTGTTTGCCCTCGGCACCCTCATTATGCTGCTCTCGGTGTTCATCAAGAAGTACGCCCTGACCTTCGTGGCATCCCTGGGCGCTGTGGCGGTCAACTTCGTGCTGTATTTCTTTATCTCGTTGGAGCAGACGGGCTCCTTTGATATGCTCAACCTGTTCACGGTCATGGACATCAAAACGGCATACACCCGCTACTACTCCCTCAACGTCTTTGAGGAATCCGTGCCCTATATTCCGCTGTCCATCGGCCTGTTCGCTGTCCTTGCTCTGGCCTTCGCCGCCCTGTCTGCTTTCGCCTTCTGTCGCACCCAAGGCGCGGTCAAGATCAAGACCAAGAAGCCCATC
>JAGAIH010000396.1 GCA_017626655.1 Clostridia bacterium
ATGATCAACGCCGCAACCATGGCCAACATGAAGGACGGCGTCAAGATCATCAACCTCTCCCGCGACTCTCTGGTCAAGTCCGCCGACATGATCGAGGCCCTGGCCAGCGGTAAGGTCTCCCGCTACGTCACCGATTTCGCCACCCAGGAGCTCATCGGTGTTCCCGGCGCCATCCTGATCCCCCACCTGGGCGCCTCCACCGAGGAGTCCGAGGACAACTGCGCCGTCATGGCCGCTCTCCAGATGGACGATTACCTCCAGAACGGTAACATCAAGAACAGCGTCAACTTCCCTGCTGTGGCTATGCCCCGCTCGGGTGACGCCCGCATCTGCGTGCTCCACGAGAACGTTCCCGGTATCCTGACCAAGCTCACCGCCGTCATGGCTGACGAGGGTCTGAACATCGAGAACATGACCAACAAGTCCCGCGGAAACGCCGCCTACACCATCTTCGACGTGACCGGCAACGTCCCCGCCGCCCTGGAGGCCGACCTCACGGCTTTGGAGGCTGTGCTGCGCGTCAGAGTGATCTGATTTGAATAATAAAGAGAGAACGCCTCGGATTTCGGGGCGTTCTTTTCGTTTCGGTTATGATTCTTCCATCTCGCTGATGCGAATTGCTTCTTCAATGATTTCAGTTTCCTTCGCATCTTTGTTTTTCAATAAGAAATCAGCCATTTCGGCTATTCTCCAGTCTTCGGGGATCAAAAGCATAATAACCTTTACTCCGTCCAGACTTACCCCCAACGCTTTCAAGCATATGATAAGCATTTCCTGTGCTTTCGATAATTCACTCATCTTTTCCTCCCAGTCAATATGTTATTATCCACTGACTGTCCTTGATTCTCATTCAACTGTTGTCATGTGAGACCCGAATCATGAACATTTTTTCCGCGACTTCTCTTGGTGTCCCAGCCTTGATTGCTGTCTCGATCAACCAATCAGACATCTCATGCGCCTCCCGTAGCTTGGTCTCGGGAATCAACTTTTTCGTTCCGTCTCCCATCTCGATCAAAATCATCTTTTCTTGTTGGTTTGTTGCCATCATGCTTCTCCTTGCCACCATTCTCTCTTTTATTATACTCCTGCTCACCCTCATTGTCAACCGTATCATGAACACTTTTTTGCCATTCCGCTTTTTTGTCGGTTTCGTTTCTTTATTATCAGTCTCTACTTTTTCATTCTTGACAAATACTACGGAATATGATATACTAACTGCGGAGGGTGACCGAGCTGATCTTTTCTGCGTGTGCTTCCACACGCATTGAACTCAGCCATGACGTCATCCTCTGTTCTATGAAAATCCTTGACAAACTGTTCCGGCTGTGATATAATGGAAATTGAGACAGGGCGAGAGTCTTGGGCAACGCCGCTTGCGGTAGTCCCTTGCTCCGAGACCTCTGTCTCGCTCTTCTTTTCGGAACAGCCTCTTTTTTCTTGCATTGATCCCCATACAAGTAAACGAATTGTAAACAAACCCCCTATTTCCTTGACAAATCTCCCTGTGTCTGCTACAATATAGAGTAATATGAGTTACAACTCGGAAAGGAGATGGTAGCCAACCATGGACGGAGACAGTAGTACCGACGGGGATAATTGCATGTGCGTGAACACCCGCGCGTGTAACCGCAACTACATTACAATGGAATATCTTTGCTCGTGTATGCCCCCATACGCGATCTTGTGGCGTGCCTGCTTTGCTCGGAATTGACCCGACGGGACAGGTAGGCCTTTTTGCGTTCATTTTTCCCGCGTATATCTGAAATCTTTGTGAATTTGAATTGGAGTAAAACAATATGAGCCCCCAAGCACAGATCATCATCATGGCCGTGTGCCTCTTGATGTCCGCTTACTTTTCCGCCACCGAGACCGCCTTTTCGACCCTGAGCAAGACCAAGCTCAAGACCATGATCGACAAGGGCAACAAGCGTGCTTCCCTCGCCCTCAAGCTCAGCGAGAACTACGACAGACTTCTGTCCACCATCCTGATCGGTAACAACCTGGTCAACATCCTGCTGTCCTCCATCGCCACGGTGTTCGTCATCACCCTGTGCGTGAACGCCAAGGATCAGACCTTCGCCGACAGCTACGGCACCCTGATCTCCACCGCCGCCGTCACGGTCATCGTGCTGATCTTCGGTGAGATCACCCCCAAATCCATCGCCAAGAACCGCCCCGAGGGCTTTGCCATGTTCTCGGCCCCCCTTATGCAGTTCTTCATCTGGATCCTCATTCCCTTCAGCTTCCTCTTCTCCCTGTGGACAAAGCTTGTGGCCAAGCTCTTCCGCGTCAAGGCCGACAGCAAGATGTCCCAGGAGGAGCTGCTCATGCTGGTGGAGGAGGTCCAGGAGGAGGGCACCATCGACGACGAGGAAGGCGACCTGCTCCGCAACGCCATCAACTTCACCGAGCAAAAGGCCGAGGATATCCTGACCCACCGCGTGGATCTGGAGGGCTTCGACATCGAGACCCCCATGGAGGAGATCGGTCAGCTCTTCGAGGAGTCCCGCTTCTCCCGCCTCCTGGTCTACGAGGACAGCATCGACAAGATTGTGGGCGTCCTCCATTCCAAGGACGTTTTCACCGCCAAGGGACTCACCGACAAGCCCCTGGAGGAGCTGATCTCCCCTCCCCTGTTCATCCATAAGGGTGAGCGCATCGACGACCTGCTCCGCGACCTCCAGACCAACAAGTCCCACCTCGCCGTAGTGCTGGACGAGTACGGCGGTACTTTGGGTATCGTCACCATGGAGGACATCCTGGAGGAGCTGGTGGGCGACATCTGGGACGAGCACGACGAGGTCGTGGAGGACTACAAGGAGATCGCCGAGAACACCTTCCGCATCGACTGCGGCGGCAACCTGTCCGACTTCAGCGAGTTCTTCGACCTGGAGATCGAGTCTGACTCCATCACCATCAACGGCTGGATCATGGAGGTCCTGGACAAGATCCCCGCCTGCGGCGACCGATTCAGCTTTGAAAATCTGGATATCACCGTCACCGAGACCGACTTCCACCGCGTCTCCCTCATCCACGTAGTTCGCAACGAGATTGAGGAAGAGAACGAAGACGAGGACAAAGAAAAGAGATCCAAAAAGGATAAGGACGAAAACGACGACCGTGACACCAACGACGACCGAGACAGTCACGAAGACGACCGCGACTCCCACAAGAGAACCAAGGAGCGCTCCTCCGTCTGATTCCCTTCCCATAACCAAGGGGTGCCCGCCGCCAAAGGTGTGTCGCCCCTTCCCTTTACCACCGGCATAGCCGTCACCTTGCACAACTTCACCTCCATCTTTTGGTTACTTTTGTCGAATATTTCTTTCCAAAAACCCTTGACATTTCGACCTTGTTGTGGTATAATTATCAAGTCGTCAGGGAGCGATCCCATGAGACATCTGGGTGTGGCGCAGCTGGTAGCGCGCTACCTTGGGGTGGTAGAGGCCGCAAGTTCAAGTCTTGTCACTCAGACCAGTTCGGAGGTTCATAACGAACCTCCGAATTTTCTTTATTTTACGGGCTTTTTCGGGCTTTTTGGTGATTGCACCGCCTCGAAAACGTCCGCTTTTTTTTGCTCAAAATCGGCTCAAAATCGGGTACGACCACATGTTTGACCACATTTGTCACGAAAATGCTATATTCCATAAGGTTTTTCGGCACTTTACGATTTTTATTTTATGCAAAATGACGGCGGTTCTCTGCTCTTGAGAACCGCCGTTTAAGTTTTTCAATTGGCTTTTTCTTTGTTTACTGCGATGTAAATTTTGAGGGCTAACAGATTGATTCTGCCAACCCTCGCGCTTTATTATCATCCCGACAAATTGGAATTTATCAATCAACACAATACTTTGAAAATGCTCTGCAATCTATATCTGTGTCCATAATGAAACCAAGGGACTTATAAAAAGCAATTGTTTTCTCGGTGTTTTCTGTTAGTAGATGCAACTGATACACACCACGATAATCTTCCATTATTCTTTTAAGCAATGCCGTACCAATACCCTGTCTTTGGTGTTCGGGATATACAAGCAAATCTTGCACAAAGACTACCGAAGAACCATCACCCACAACACGAATTATACCTACAAGTTTGCTGTCTGCAAAAGCAGCATAACTTTTTAATGAGTGCAAATAGGCATCTTTCAGCATTTGAGGTTTTCTGATGTAGTTTATCCATCCAACACTTTCGTAAAGCGGCAGTATTTCTTGCTCATTGTAATCCTTATATTCTGTAATGATATATTCCATAGTTTCGCCTCGTCAAATTCTTGTTTATCGGTGAGTTTATTATATCATATTTCTATGAACTTTTCAACCGATTTGGCTTTTCTTTGCTTCCTCCAACGCAATTTTTGAGGGCTGACGATTGATGTCGTCAGCCCTTGCTCTTATCATCCATCCCAACAAATGGGAATTTGACAATTTATTTCAAATTTTGAATTCTTGTATAATTATTATTTATTTTTCTCAACATCTTGCCAACCGTTGTTCGTAAGAATATCCGCATTTTCTCCTACGAAAACGCTTGCGGCTTCTGTGTCGCCTTGCAGATGGTACAACATCCATGCGGTCATATATCCGTCGGTCAGATGAAGCATATCCTGATGTTCTGCGCCCGTGACTCTTGCTCTAAGTTTGAACACGTCAGCGGTAATTCCGTCGTAGTTTTCAACCAACGATGCAAGAGGCGCAATTCCCGCAAGATTTTTATCATCGTGAATAGAACCGCCGTTATCATCGGTATTGCCCGTACCTGCTGTCATAAAGTAAGGAATATTGATTTGCGAAACGTCGTATCCCCAACCCATATTTTGGGAAAGCAAAGCGTAAGATGCACTGCCTGTAAACAATGCCGTGAACTTATCGCTGTTCTCAAATTTCGTTACGGCGTTGATCGCTCCTGCTCCGCCTTGCGAATAACCAACGCAACCGATATGTTCTTCGTTGATTTTTCCGAACAACTCGCTGTTCTTATCCTTATTCAAATTCAGTACGTAATCAAGCGTTTCGGAGGCGGTTTTGCCTGTTCCGGTCTGTCTGTCATCGTTACCCACTACGATAAATCCCCAAGAGGCAAGGCGCGCATAGGCGGGTTTGAGATTGAGTGCCGCCGTATTGCTTGCGTTTACGATGACGATAACGGGATATTGACGATTTTCCGCTTCATTCGGATACCATACGCGAATTTTATCAATTGCCTTGTTCTCGGAGTCAAATTCAAGCTCTTTGACCTCGTACTCGCCAAGTCCTGCGTACTTTTTTTCAAGTGCGGAGTCCGATTCAAACGCCGTATAATAGTTGTCTGGAATCCAAACTCTCTTATTATTGATCGCTGTTTTAATCATGTTAACGACGATCAGCACAACGACCAATACCACAATGCATAAAAGCACAATACCGATGATTTTCATCACTTTTTTCATTTTCTCTCCTTTTTTGCCGATTTATATTGACATATCGGCTTTTGTTTGATATAATACAGTTGCACCAATACGATACAACTGTTCCGCTTGTGCTATCATTATACCAACCGAACAAATCGTTGTCAATAGAAAAATCCGCATTTCAAGCGCGATGCTTTCTATGCGGAACAAATAAGGAGAAGTGTTCATTTATGAAACGAAATCAGACTGAATTTTTGAAGCTTTGTCTTGCCGATTATCTCATCAAATTGATGGCTGACAAGCCCTTTGAGGATATCAGCGTGAACGCCATCTGTGAAAAGGC
>JAGAIH010000397.1 GCA_017626655.1 Clostridia bacterium
CCCTTACCGGTCAGCACGCCCTCGTAGCGGTTGACCAGTCTCTTGTACTGACCGAACATGTAAGCGACCTCGCGGGCGCCGACACCCAGGTCACCGGCGGGAACGTCGGTATCGGGGCCGATGTGGCGGAACAGCTCGGTCATGAAGGACTGGCAGAAGGCCATGATCTCACGGTCGGAGCGGCCGCGGGGATCGAAGTCGGAGCCGCCCTTACCGCCGCCCATAGGGAGACCGGTCAGGGAGTTCTTGAAGGTCTGCTCGAAGCCCAGGAACTTGATGATGGAGAGGTTCACCGAGGGATGGAAGCGCAGACCGCCCTTGTAGGGGCCGATGGCGCTGTTGAACTGGACGCGGTAGCCCATGTTGACCTGGGCCTGGCCCTTGTCGTCCACCCACGGAACGCGGAACATAACGATGCGCTCGGGCATGGTCATGCGCTCCAGCAGGGCCTCGCGGCGGTACTTGGCCTCGTTGGCGTCCACCACGGGACGGAGGGAATCCAGGACCTCCTTGACGGTCTGGTGGAACTCGGGCTGGCCGGGGTTCTGGGCGATTACTTTGTCGATGATCTCGTCTACGTAAGACATATTGGTATCTCCTTTTATGGAAAGATTCTTGGTCACCGAAACGGTGTCCGTCGGTCAGACGGGACCCGTCTCAACCTATGTGCTACATTATACACCATTCTTCGCAGAATTGCAAGTGGTTTTTTAAAATTTGCAAGAAAAATTTTCTGAAATTTCATTTTGCTTCCCTCTTTTCGGGTCTCCTTTGGGTTTTCACGAGTCAAATTGAAAGTTGCGCTCCGATATCTCCCAAACCATGTAAAAAAAAGTTGTCCTTCTTCCCTGTTTTTTCCCAAAGGCTCTTGAAACCCGACTCGATTTGTGCTATAATATAGAACAGTTATTTTTTAAAGGAAGTTTTCGCCATGTCCTATTCAGATCCCGCAGCTCTTTCTTCCACAGTCCGTGTCTCCCTTCCCGCCCGCGCCCCTTACGGGTACGATATTCCCATTGGCCGCGGTCTGCGCCGTCTGGCGGGGGAGATGATCGCCGCTATTCATAAGCCCTGTCGGGTCCTGCTCCTCACCGACGATATCGTGGAGGGGCTCTATGCCGACGGCGTGACCGCTTCCCTTATTGACGCGGGCTTTACCGCGGTGCGCCACGTAATCCCCCACGGCGAGGCCTCCAAGTCTGCCGCGAGCCTCATCGCCCTTCTGGAGAAGATGGCCACCGAGCATCTGACCCGCTCGGATCTTTTGGTTGCGCTCGGCGGCGGTGTGGTAGGTGATCTGGGCGGCTTTGCCTCGGCGGTGTATCAGCGCGGGATCCCCTTCGTGCAGATCCCCACGACCCTGCTGGCCATGGTAGACGCCTCGGTAGGCGGTAAGACCGCCATCGACCTGGAGGCGGGCAAGAATCTGGCGGGGGCCTTCCATCAGCCCTCCCTGGTGATCTGCGACGCCGATTGTCTGAACACCCTGCCGCCCGAGATCTTTGCCGACGGCATGGCCGAGGTAATCAAATACGCCTTCATCAGCGACCGTGTGCTGTTCGACGCTCTGCTCGGTGATGCGACCGACAATATGGAGGAGATCATCCGTCTCTGCGTGGAGGACAAGCGGGCCCTGGTGGAGGCCGACGAGACCGACAAGGGGGCGCGCCAGCTTCTCAATCTGGGCCATACCGTAGGCCACGCCATCGAGGCCTGCTCGAGTTTCTCCATCTCCCACGGCAGTGCCGTGGCTATGGGCATGGCCATCATCACCCGCGCGGCGGTGAAGATGGGGGTCTGCGAGGCCGAAGCTCTGACTTCCCTGTTGGCTCTCTTGGAAAAGTACGGTCTACCTACCGAGTGTCCCTTTACCACCGAGCAGCTCTACGCCGTGGCTCTGTCCGACAAGAAGCGGGCGGGCGGCACCATTACCCTGGTGGTTCCCTACGGCGTGGCGGATTCCCGCCTGGTGACGGTTCCCGTGGACGCCCTGGAGGGCTACATCCGCGCGGGGCTGGCGGTGGATTGAGGTTGCGTCATGGATAAAGTACTGCATTTCCCGCGCTTGAACGGCATAGTCCGCGCTCCCTCCTCCAAGTCGGAGGCTCACCGCGCCCTCATCGTGGCGGCGCTGGCGGGTCTGTACGGTGCGGGCGGTCATATCCGTCGGGTGCGGTGTACCGATCTGAACCGGGATATCGAGGCCACGGTCCGCTGTCTGCAAGGGCTGGGAACGAGTATTTCGCGGGAGGGGGAGGACTTTGTGGTCACGCCCATTGCGAGGATCCCCGAGCAGGCCGAGCTGGATTGCGGTGAGTCGGGTTCGACTCTGCGGTTCCTGCTTCCCGTCTGCTGTGCTCTGGGAAGCGTCGAGGGCGCGCCCAAGGGCTTTACGGTCTCCTTGATCGGTCACGGTCGCTTGCCCGAGAGGCCCCTGTCCCCCCTGTACGAGGAGCTTGTGGCTCATGGGGCTGTATTGTCTCCCATGGGGTCGAATCCCCTTGTTGCGCAAGGGAAATTGACTGCCGGTGACTACGCCGTGGACGGCGGGGTCTCCTCCCAGTTCATCAGCGGTCTGCTCTTCGCTCTGCCTCTTTTGGGCGGTGACAGCACCCTGTCCGTGACGGGGAAAATTGAATCTGTTCCTTATATACACATGACCACCGACGCCATCTCCCGCATGACGGGGGCGGTGGGCGGTGATCTGCCCCGCTATTCCATCGCGGGCACAGACTCCCATCCCATGATTCCTACCGAAAACTGCGCTTCCCTTGTGGGAGGTGACTGGTCGGGGGCGGCCTTCTTCTTGACGGCGGGAGTGCTGTGCGGTGAGGGGGATTCGATCACGCTGACAGGCCTGGACCTCGGCTCCCGACAGGGTGACAAGGCCATCGTGGAGGTCCTGCGCTCCATGGGCGGCGACATCCGTGAGACCGAGGATGGCTTGACCGCTTTCTCCTCCAAGCTCCACGGTATCCGCATCGACGCCACCCAGATCCCCGATCTGGTGCCCATCCTGGCGGTGGCGGCCTCGGTGGCCGAGGGGGAGACCGTGATCTGCGGCGCTTCCCGCCTGCGTCTGAAGGAGAGCGACCGCTTGAGAACGGTCAGCGACATGATCGCCGCCCTGGGCGGGGACATCACCGAGACCCCCGACGGCTTGATTATCCGCGGTGTGCCTTCTCTGCGGGGCGGTGTCGTGGATGCCGCCGGGGACCATCGCATCGCCATGAGCGGAGCGGTGGCGGCTACCGTCTGCCGCGGCGACGTGACCGTGGTCGGAGCGGATTCGGTGGCGAAGTCTTACCCCGCTTTTTGGGATGAGTTTGAGAGGGTTGGAACGCGGTAAATTA
>JAGAIH010000398.1 GCA_017626655.1 Clostridia bacterium
GAAAGTCGTTTCGGTTGTCGTTGGTGCCGGTCATGGCACGGTCGATTTAGGTATCTACGACCATCATATCATGATGCTCGGCGTAAGCCATGCACTCTCTGAGCTGACCTTCAATGGATTGTTCGGTTTGCCGTTCGCTGGAATAGCGGGCATAGATGACTGCTGTTTTCATTTGTGAGAACTCCTTTCTCGTGATTTCATCCATAAGCATACACCCTTGCTTACAAAATGTAAACTCACGGAGCTGGAGACTTTTAATCTCGCACTGCACACTTTTGATACGAGTATGAATCGGCTTTGCCTTGGTTTGATTCTTTGTGTTCTCTGCATACACTTTTCTCCTTTCTGCCCAAAGGGCACCCTCCCCACATCAGAAAAGGCTGACGCAGTCAAGGTTCAAGGCATGGTCATTGGAAGTAAGAGAAAAAAGTTTGCGTCTGTGTTGGTAGACTGATATTTTTCGGCGAAGTTTTTTCACCTTGACGGCGAAGGCTTTTCTGATATACTCCAATCTCCAAAAAATAAGAAGAACCGACCCGTTCGGCAGATTTTTCTGTCGGACAAATCGGCTATGTTTTTATGGTAATACTTTTTTTCGTTTTTAACTCGTACCAGTAGATTGATTGAACTGATGCCAACATACGGCCTCATTGAAAACAAGCTTTTTCAAATGTCGAAATCCGTCTGCCACTCCGCGCTTCGTTCCCTGGCTCGGTATTCGGCAGGGGTCACGCCCGTGTATACCTTGAATCGCTTGTAAAATTGGTCGGAATAGGCATAGCCGCACTGGATAGCGATTTCTCTGACAGGCAAATTGGACCTGCCAAGTAAAAAGCAGGCGTGCTTCATGCGGATTTCCAGCAGGAGAGCTGAGAAGGTTTTCCCTGTAGCGGATTTAATCAAGCGGCCGATGTAATCGGGCGAGAAATGCAGGCGCTCCGACAGCATTTGCAGGGTGATATGGGAAAAATCCTCCTGAAGAATGTGAAAGATGTCGTACATGGTGCGGCTCCCCAACACATTTCCCGGGGTACTGACCTGCGCCTCCCGGTGAATGAGACGGAAGATGAGGATGAGCAGGTCGTTGAGAATATCGCTGTCGGCACGGTGGAGGGATTCGTTGAGCATCAACTCTGCCAAATTGTAGAAAGGAGCATTGTCCTCTACATGGCAGAGCAGGCATTTCGTGGGCGGTTTGCCCATCATAATGTCTGCAAAAAAATCATTGATGGGGCAATTTTGGCGGAACACAGCGCTGTAATGGTTGCGGAGATAGTCTACCGTGAAAATTAGATTGATGATGATCCCGCCACTATTTGCGAAAACGGCGTGCCGCAGATTTGGAGGAATGATGAGTAAGTCTCCCGCGGTCAAATTCAAAACACCGTCGTCGGCAATGTTGTGGCAGGAGCCAGAGCCTGTATAAATCATTTCCACGAAGCTGTGGGCATGGGTGTACATGGGCCAGTAGTTCAGATGATGAACGGCAGCGGCTTGGTTGTGCCGCAAAAAAGTATCATCTAAATAAGAAGGGACTTCCTTGGTATAGCCAGGGATATAGATACTGGAGCCAAGAACAAAATCGCGATCCAGCGAACGATAAAAATTTCGCAGTTCCGTGGGATTGTCCTTGACGCGATGATATTCTTTCAGAATGGCTGTCATACGACTGGCGGTTTGCTCATAGTCAGCCAAATCAAGCGGTAGCGGCATGAAAATTCCTCCTTCAAGCCTGATCGAACGTAGTCGCACCTGCCTTCCCCGTCCACCGACGAGAGGAAGATCTCGTCGGTGGACGATCAGCCGCGCGGCCAAACAGGAGAGCGATCTTCATAATTACATCTATATTATATCATGCGGGGGTACATTTGTCAAGACAGACCACCATATTTCTTACCCAAACGGCTTCGACAGACAGAATGTAGCATTTCACTATGGAATCGGTCGGAATGCACTCTTGAAAAAGGGCTCTTGTTGAGGTACAATTAAAATAAGAATACTCAAAACAACTTCTTTGTCCAGGGGTATTGAAAAGACCGACACCGAGAAAAATGGAGTCGGTCTTATACAGGCTTTACTTATGGGAGGAAGCACAGCTATGACAAACGAACAGTATGCAAGAAACATTCAAGTGCCGACACGCCCAATTGATGCGGTGTTGGACACCGATGCATTCAACGAAATTGACGACCAGTACGCCATAGCCTACCTGTTGGCATGCCGGGAGAAAATTCGGCTTAAAGCTATTTATGCTGCACCGTTTGCTCCTTACCCCAATCGGGAGGGCGTATCGCCCGGGGTAGGTATGGAGCAAAGCTACCATGAAATTTTGAAAATCCTTGCCCTTTGCAACCGCCGGGCAGATGTGTTTCGGGGTTCTTGTGCATATTTGGCGGACGAACAAACCCCCAGGGAATCCGAGGTGGCACGGGATCTGGTGGAGCGTGCCCACCGCTATTCTCCGGAGGATCCGCTATATGTGATCGCCATCGGGGCCATCACCAACGTTGCTTCGGCGCTACTGATCGACCCGAGCATTGCCGAGAACATTGTCATCGTGTGGCTGGGTGGGAACGCTCGACACATGGGGAATGGCTGGAAAGAATACAACATGGTGCAGGACATCCCTGCTGCGCGGGTGGTCATGTCCTCGCAGGCTCCCTTGATTCAGCTCCCTTGCATTGGGACAGTTACCCATTTTACTGTATCCGAGGGAGACCTGGAAAAATACTTTATCGGGAAAAACCCTGTGATGGACTATTTGGCCCGCAATACCATAGATGCCGCCGGCCAATACGCCGCGAGTAAGCCCTGGTCCCGTGTCGTTTGGGATGTGACCGCGGTTGGATGGTTGATGAGCGATGTCAACAATGCCTTTGGCTACCGCACTGTGGCCACCAGACTTCCCAATGCGAATTGTGATTACGAGGAAGCAGAATTGGACAAGCCGATGACATACGTGTTCTTTGTGAATCGTGACCAATTGATGTACGACTTGGTGGAGCGCTTGTCCACATTCTCAGCAGAGGAAAACTTGTACAAGACATTGGCTTGAGGTCGAAAATTGATGCGATAAAATAGCGTGAAAATGATACATGGATGAATTTGATAGGAGATATCATAATGGGTCTGACATCTTGTAAAAAGAAAATTATTGGCCCGGGGAGTAGTAATGTGGACCTAACGGGCTTTGCTCCCCGTCTTCCGATTGCTGGAGAAACGGTTATGGGCTCGGAGCTCCACATAGGACCCGGTGGAAAGGGTGCGAACCAAATGACCGCTGCGGCACGTCTGAACGGGGATGTATATTTCATCACCCGTATTGGCAAGGATACCTTTGGAGCTGTGCTGGAACAGCATTTTGAGGCAGAAGGCTTTCAGCAATCCTACATCAGCCATGATGAGAATACGAGTACAGGCTGCGCATTGATTGAAATTGAGGAAACGACAGCTCAAAATCGAATCGTGGTGATTCCTGCCGCCAATCTTTGCATCAGTCCCACCGATGTATTAGCCGCCGAATCGGATTTTATGGATGCGGGAGCCGTGCTTACCCAGCTTGAGATTCCCATAGAAACGGTTATGGAGGCCAAGGACTTGGCTGCTCGCTATGGAAAGCCCTTCATTTTGAATCCTGCACCATTTCGTCCGCTATCCCCTGCGCAACTGGCGGGGATTGACTGGCTCACCCCCAATGAGACAGAGGCATCCTCTTTGACAGGGGTGGAGGTACACTCTGTGGATACCGCAAGGAGTGCCGCTCGCATCCTGTTGGATTTTGGTGTGAGAAATGTAGTTATTACCTTGGGCGTGGCAGGTGCTTACTGGACAAACGGGCTACAAGAAGCGGTTGTGCCCGGAATCCCCATGAAGGCCGTGGAAACTACCGGTGCCGGGGACACATTTAACGGTGCATTAGCGGTTGCGGTGGCCGAGGATATGCCACCTGAGGTAGCTCTACGCTTTGCCAACTGCGCCGCCGCTATCTCGGTGACACGCCTGGGGGCCGCCGCTTCCGCGCCAACCAGAGAAGAGGTGGAGGTGTTGATGAAAACAATTCCATAATGGACTGAGTAGAACCCTCAAAAACATAATAAGGAGAAAAAATTCATGAAGACTCAGAAATTGCGCAAGCGAACACAGCTATGTGCACTCATTCTCGGTATTGTCACTTTGATAAACTTGTTTGGCACGGCACTTCCGGTATGGGCGGCCACGCAGGATGAAAGTGTGTCGGACGGAACAGGAACCAATACCCCCGTTCATGTCAATCAGGGATATTCGTATCGAGCCATTGTCAATGGTAGCTTTGAGGGCTTTGCGTTCAGTATGCCTACCTGGAGTACATCGGACGCCTCCGCTACCCTGTATCTCTACCAATGGCAGGGAACCTACGACAAAACGATGGCCGCTCAGCCGATCGCCTCGAAGGAATTCAATCCGCTGACGGACGGAGGCTACCATTGGGTGCAGTTTGAGGCACAGCCTGCCGGCGAGTATTTGTTCCATATTGCCAATGCCAGTGCCCAGGCAGGTGTATGGACCTATATGGATACACCGAATGACAAGGGTTTTCTGTACTTGAACGGCTTGGAGCAAAAAGGGAGTCCTCATTTGATGATTCGCTTTACCGAGCCGGTTGCCGAGCCTTTTGGGGTATGCGAGCCCTCCGCAGAGCTACGAAATGCCGTTATCCCCTTCCGGAATTTTGATGGCTGGACACCCTCTATGTTGGATGGTCCCTACGGTGTTCGGTTGAATGTAGCGGACGTTTTCCATGGCATAGAATTTGAGATGGCCACCTATCATGCCACCGACTTGGAGACCAACATGTCTGTATATGCTTGGAAGGGCTCCTATGACAAAACGATCAAGGAGGCTCCCGTCGTAACCAAACGTATTCTGCTGGCAGATAATACATTGCAGGGCATCAGCTTTGATAAGCTACCCGCAGGGGACTATTTGTTCTTGATTCACGACTTTACCTCCAGCCCCGCAGTATTTACCTACAATAAGGCGGAAGGCTTCCTGGGAGAGATTTACAAGAATGGTGTTCCCCTCACGGCGGTCCATGCATTCCCTAATATGCGTGTTGTTTTCGCGACAGAGCGTGAGGATGGTGTCTACTTCTTGCCCAACAAGATTGCAGATGATGGTTGCGATGGCAACCATACGCCGCCCGCCGAATATCAGATTCCCGAGAATAGTCCGATTTATACCCACCCCGTCCAGCCCGACACCTGGGTATTCACCGATGGTCTGGGCCGTGAGTCTTTGACCTATGAGGATGTCGGCCCCGTGAAGGACGATAAGACCTTGGCGATGTTCTACTGGACATGGCATATTGACCGTCACATCAATGCCGTCCCCGGCAATCTTCAGAATCTCAGCGAAAAATACCCTGAGGCCATGAATGATTACGATAATCCCATTTGGGAGGGAACCGGAATGTTCTGGTGGGATGAATCCATATATGGATTTTACCGCTCCGACGACCCTTGGGTGCTTCGCAAGCACGGCGAGCTTTTGGCCAATGCAGGCGTTGACGTGATATTCACCGACAACACCAATGAAGCATTAACGTGGAAAAATGGTTACGCCCCTCTCATGCAAACCTGGAGTGAAGCCTTGTCCGAGGGACTCCGCACCCCCAAGATTTCCTTTATGCTGCCGTTCTGGGATAAAACATACACCAATGAGCAGCTCCATTCCCTGTATATGGATGTGTATCGTCCCGGCAAGTATCAGGACACCTGGTTCTATTGGGAGGGCAAGCCCATGCTCATGGCTATGGGAGATTCGGTTCACGCAGGCGCATCCATGGCCGAGAAGGAAATTGCCAATTTTTTCACCTTCCGTGCCGGTCAGCCCGGCTATTCTCTGGAACGTACCGACCTTAAAAATTGGGGCTGGCTGTCCTTGTATCCGCAGAATGTTTATTTTGCTTCTCGTGAGGATTATTCTGCCAACCGCGTGGAGCAAATGACCGTCGGTGTATGCCAAAATTACGACTATGTGAATGGTGTTCTTTCGGCCATGAACGGCAAGAACATCATGGGGCGCTCCTATACCTCCGATTATCAGGATCGCTATGAGAAGGAGGGTGCTGAGGCATCCAAGTGGGGCTACAATTTTGCCGAGCAATGGAAATATGCCCTGGAAGTTGACCCCAAGGTTGTTTTTGTTACCGGTTGGAATGAACGTCTTGTCAGCCGCTTCTCCTCTTGGTCAGGAGGCACCGAAGTGGAAGTGGAAAATGCTTTCCCCGACCAGTTCAACAACGAGTTCTCGCGTGACATCGAACCCTCTAAGGGAGCCCTCCAGGATCACTACTACTATCAACTGGTTAATTTTGTCCGTCAGTTCAAAGGCGCTACGCCCATTCCTACTCCTTCTGCCAACAAAACCGTGGATTTGACCGCAGGTGCCGATCAGTGGGCGGACGTTGCACCCTACTATGGCGCTTACATTGGCAATACCGATGATCGAAATGCACAGGGTTATGGTGATCTTGTGTACACCGAAACCTCGGGACGAAACGATATCATTGGCGCACAGATTGCTCGTGACAATGAATATGTGTACTTTCACGTAGAGTGCGCCGAAAATATTACGGCACACACCGACCCCTTGTGGATGACTCTGTACATTGATTCCGACCAACAGAACAGCGGTTGGAATACCTTTGATTTCGTCATTAACAAGTCTGCCGCTTCGGCTGACACCGTGGTGCTGGAAAAATTCAACGGTGATGGCTATGCTTCGGTAAAGGTAGCTGATTGTGCCTACGCCGTGGATGGAAAAACCATGACCGTCAAAGTGGCCAAGTCGGATTTGGGTCTTGTCGGCTCGGATTATACCATCAACTTCTCCTGGACAGATAACGTTCACGACGAGGGTGACTATACCACCTACTCGGGGGATATCATGGACTTCTATATTTCGGGCGACGTAGCCCCCGGCGGACGCTTTAAGTACAGTTACATTTCCACATCCGCCAATGCCGGCGGTACCTCCGCAGAGGTTACGACCGATGCGAATACCATCGAGACAACGGCTCCGGAAAGTACCCCGACAGGTGAGGGCGAGCCGGAGACCAAGACCGAAACAACGCAAGATGTGGAAAATAAGAAAGGCTGTGCATCCAGCATGAACGGTACTGCCTTGATGTCCTCGTTTGTCGTTTGTGCGGCTACCGCCTTGCTCCTTGCCGGCGGTTATCAGAGAAAGAAACATTTTCAATAATATTTTTGGAGGAAAAGCACATGAAATTTACAAAGATTTTCGCAATCATTACAATGGCGGCCATGTTGATGTCCATAGGCATGTTGTATGTTTCCGCATGGCCGGGGGCATACACCATCGGTACTGAAGAAGATTTTTATCCTGTGGGAACCGTCAAGATAGATTGGGACCCAGATGCATCTAAGAAACTGGACCTGACAGATGGTGACATGAGCGATTGGGCAGATGCCGGCTACAACGTGTCCACCATTCAGCCCGAAAACCTGATTTCCTGGGTAGGACACGGTGATAAGGAAAACACCAACGGCGTAGGCGATTTGGACCCCGACATGCCTGAAGGATGGAATATCATGACCTACTATGTCATGGATTCGGATTACTTGTATGTTGGTTTCTATGTCACCGATCCAAACTTCGCTTATGGAAATGCTGCGGATTATTCCGGCTGGGGTTCTGCTTATCAGGGTGATGCCTTTCAGATCTCGATAGATCTTGGCGGTAAGTTGGGCGATCTGCTCCGCGAAGATCCCGATTATTTTGAAAACGAGCTGGATACCATGGCACTGTTCTATTCTTTCTCTTGTGACGGTGATGGTGAGCCCCTGCGCATTGATGTACAGAACTCCAAGATGGATGGTATCTTGACCGAAGCGAATGGTGATGGTGTTAAGGGCGCCGCACGGAAAACCATAACCGGCTGGAGTGCTGAATTTGCACTGTCACTGCAGATGCTGATTGAGCATTTCGAGTGGAAAACCTATGAGCAGAATACCCGTATCTATGTGGGTGGCCCTGAGAAGCTTCCCTTGGAATTGGATGTTGCCCTGTATTATCTAGACCGTTCCACCACCGCAGGTCCCATTACGTGGGCTGCCGGTACCTGCAACAAGATTCTCGACGAGAACGGCAGACCTACTGTTTCGTGGACACCTGCTGATAGTGGCATCAATCTTGTTTTGGAATACGAAGAGGGGATGACCTTCAATACCCCCGCGATTGTTGTACTGGACGAGAATGGCGAGGCCCCCACAGAAGCTCCTACCGAGGTGCCTACTGAGCCCGTGACCATTCCGGAAACCGAGCCGGAGACAGTAGCTACCACCATGCCTGCAGATGATACATCCACCGAAGCGGGCGGGAACTCTGCGGAGACAAATGCAACCTCCGATGACACCACAGAGCCCGCCAAGGGGTGTGCTTCTGCAGTAACTTCCGCAGCGGCAGGTATTCTGATCTCCATGGGCGCCGCCGTAATATTTGCTCACAAGAAAGAGGACAGATAGTACTGAATTTCCAGGGTGGGTTTCTACGTATAGTGCCCGCCCTATGTATTCAACTCATTTTCGGGACCTTGAGACCTTACAAAAAAGTCCCAGGTCCCGATTTTTTACAAGTGGAAAGGATCAAAGCTATGCGAATGAATCAGCATATCCGTTTCGTCAGTTGTATTCTGGCAGGGTTATTGATGATGTCAACCATTGTGTTGTCCTCCTGTGGTAATGCTTCCGAGCAGCCTTCCGGCATAGAAAGCAATCCTGATGCTGTGACTACGGCTACTGAAACTGTTGTGGGAACCGATCCTGTCATGGATGCTTTGGAAACCGTTAAGGAAACGGCCGATTGGGGAGGAAAGGATTTTGGCATCCTGTATCTAAACGATATTAATGGCTATACTGAGGAAGTCGAGGCAACGGCTATGGCGGGAGAACAATCCTCCAGTAGTGTCATGAACGATGCCGTATTCGAACGAAACACGCTGTTCGAGGAATATTGCCACTTGTCATTTGTCCTCATTCCTACCGGAGGAGCCAACTTCATGAGTGCCCTGCAAAGTGAGGTACAAACGGGCACGGGTGACTTCCATTTAGCCGTTCAAACTACCGCTGGTACGGCCAATGCCGCAACATCGGGTTTGTTGTATAATTATTTGGATTTGGATATCGATTATGATCAAGAATGGTGGGATAAGGGTACGTTGGATTTCGCCTTGGACGGACGCGTGTTTTTCATGGACGGACCTTTCAATATCGTAGATGATGACGTAACCTTTGTAATGATGTTCAATAAGGGACTGCGCGAAGAGTATCAGGTTGCCAATCCATATGATATGGTCAAGAACGGTGAGTGGACATTGGATGTCTTTAATTCCATCATCATGAATCTATCGACCGATAATGGAGATGGTAAATGGGATGAGAATGATACTTACGGTTTTACCGCGCCTGCCACGGTTGGGGACACTTTTTTCTACGGCGCAGGCCTTCAGTATATTTATAATTCTCGCGATATGGAGATGCCAACGCTGGCTCTGACGGATGCCAAATTGGATCGCGCGATTGAGGTTTTGAGGATCGCGCGTGAGATTGTGCAAAATAATCATTCGTCGTATATTTCGGAATTTGGTAGCGAAGCACTTCCGCGAGACATTTTTATGGATAATCGTTCCTTGTTCTACGTGGAGGCTGCGAATTATTTACGCCCCCTGAATGCGAGTATGGAAGGAGAATATGGCGTTGTTCCTATTCCAAAGTATGATAAACAACAGGAAAAGCATGTTACGTGGAGACATAGTATAGGTTCCACTTTGTCTATTCCGACATCGGTGGCCAGTCATGATATGGATGCTTTTGCCGATGTTTTGGAGGTCTATACGCTTCTATCGCAACAGTATGTGAGACCGGCTTATTACGATACCCTACTCACGGTTCGTAATGTCCACGATGTGGAGTCGTCCCAAATGATGGATATTATTTTCCTGCATAGAACCTATGATATGGCTATTTATTTCGATGCGCTCGGATTTAATGGGATTTTTGCATCCAGTGTCGTAGGAGCGGATAAATTCGCTTCTCGCTACGCCAGTGTAAGCCGCGCGTTCGATCGGAACATCAGCACAATTTTGAAAAAATTGAATCAGGCAGATGCGCCGTAAAGGAGTCAAACCGGCGTGATCGGTCTCATAATGTTAGCTCGATTCAGCGTCGGATATTTTCATTCTGGAATGCACTTCTCTAAATGACCTCACTGTCTGTTTCTATTTGTGCAGTTGGCAGCCGCACTTCTATTGCCAAGCAATGGAATATTCACCGCGTATGAGAAGGAGGACTATAACTTCAACACGCACCGCCGTCAGGTGACGATTCAGAATACTTACTTCAACGAACGTTTCGGGCGATGCGATATGGAGCCCCTCCGAGACCGTACAGAAATGGGATCCGCCATGGCGTACATCATGAAGTATATTGAGAAGTCCGGGGAGAAGATTGTCTACTCCCGTGGGCTGCCCCAGTATTTCATATCAGACATATTGGATGACGACGTGGTGTGTCCCATTGGCATGGAGGATCAGAAGCTCTTACTCTTTGATAACTTCTCCTGCTTTGAGGATGGGGTATATATCGGGGAGGTCAGCCCCGAGGTGATCAATCAGATGAAGAAGGCCAACTACCGTGGATTGTCGTGCCAACACAGCTTTACAAATCAACTCCGCGCCGGCGGGAAAATGCGAAGGCTCGCCAAGCGGTTCAGCGGCGACCTCGCATCCGTCGGCGCTTGATTTTTCCGCGTTGCGACGGTCATGTTCAGTTACAGGCGTGTGCTTGTCGGGCGGCGCGTAGCGCCGCCACTTGTATCAAGACAAGCACACGCCTTACAACCCTAACCCAAACTTTACACAACAAAAAACAACTTTACCCCAACAAAATCAAAACTGGCACAATAGGGAGAGTTCTTTCTTTGCAGAGGGCATATCATGTTTGAAACAAACTATGTAGGAACAGCTATATTCTGCTACGCTATTTTGGGTTTATGGACTATATTGTGGCTAATTTAGATATATATTGATTTACATCAAAGCTGTCATCTTTAATGTACTGGCTTTGTGCAAATAACTCTGAAATGGTTGTAAAAATACTATCTTTTTCATTTGTGATACGTTCTTTCTCGATATGAGCAACAGCAATCCATAACAAGTAAAAATTTTGATTTGTTCGACTTTGACCATTCTTTTTTGTATGAGCCAACATCTTATTGAAATCTTCAAAATTATCGCCGGTCAGAATGTTGACTTTTTCAATAAAACTTTTTACATCTTCTATTGCTTGTCCGAATACAGAATTATTTTTACTCGATATTTCAGTTAGTGTGGACGTTATGTATCTCTTAGTACTGAATCGGGCATTTATACGTTGGTTTCTTACAAAAATGTTAAGATAGTCTCCTGGTTTAACCGAGTTTTTCCTCTCAATATAGGCTAAATAAGCCAACATAGTAATAAGTTCTTCGTTCTTCATACGAGTATCTAAAGGCTTAAATAATTTTCCAGAATATTGATTGGCCAGTGATTTAATTGCTTCAACATATTCTCTTGTAACATAAGCATTCCACATTTCAAACGTATTAGGTTCTATGGGAAACGGCTTAGAATTGAGTCGCAAAAACAAATCAATAGGACTGAAATTCGGGTTTTGTTCTTCATTGATTTCCACAATATCTATTTGGAAATCTAGAATACGATCTTTATATTTTGGATCAACAGCCTCTATACCATCAATATCTTTCCCGTTTAACTCTTTTAAAAAACGAAGATTAGAAAGGCAAAAACCATTTTTATCTGACAAACGATCTTGTCCATTTACATCCTTATAGGACTCTCTCAAAAAGCCAAGTATAGATAAGAGTCTCTGCTGACCATCAATAACTTCACTTACCTTATCTTTTCTCCGATAAATAAATATTGGGGGTATTCTTATTCCCAGCAAAATGCTTTCAAGAAGATAAGATGCTTTTTGTTTGTTATTGGGAACTTCAGAACGTTGATAATCAGGTCGAATAATAAACTTCGAGGATTTTACATCAGTTAAGATGTCATATACTGTAGCAGAAACGGGATCTGTTTTTGACAATTTAAAATCCTTATACTGTTCAATTTCTGGATTTTGAGACATAATTGAATCAAATTCTGCTTTGTTTTTTTATGTGAGAAGAAAAGTCAATCTTATATTCACTAGACAGATAATTAGAAATAAACTGATATCGATTAATAATTGACATATAGTAATGGCTGCCTGTTGCAAAAAAGACCTCTTCAACTTCTTTTTTATCAATATTAATGTTTTGCCAAAATACGGTGTTGTTAGGGGCATGTTGTATATCATAAGCGATTTTCTCGGGATCTATTGCATCAAAAATTTCTAATGAATAATCATAGATTACAGAAAGTCCCCAAAATAACACTTCATACAATAAAGTGTTATCAGCAAATGATGCATTATGAGAAACAAGGTGGCTTTTGATTTCAAATAATTGGTTTATAACTTTCTCAAAGATAGCGAGAACCTCAGATGCATTTTGTTTAGAAACCTTGAGTAGGTAAAAATTATTAATAACATCTGATTTGGATGTAGCTCCTGCATAACTCAGTATAGGGACATATCTTAAAGACAAAACTGTGCGAGTGCGAGATAATATATAATTAATTTTATCCCGTTCTTGAAGGTTTTGTTTTCTGCGAGGCAATAAAATCTCCTGACATCTCTTTAAAAAGTCTGGATTTTGTTCCAAATACGCTTTAAAAGTATGCACCAATGTATCATCGATATAAGCAGCGCGTTCAATTTCCTGGGGTTTTAACGCGATAATTCCTGAATTATATCTTGTGAAAATTTCTTTTTTTACTTTGTCTTCTTGAAGCGGCGTGAGAGATGGTTCATTTACAATACGAAACTGTAAGATTCGTATTTTAGTGTTTTTAAAATTTTCTCTAATTTCTTCTGGAAGTTCTGCGTAATGTTTGCCACTATATAAAGACAAGGATTTAAGCCCTGCTTCATGCAGAGGCAAAGCGTTTTCAAGAAATTTCTTTATTGTTTCATATCGCTGCCGACCATCAATAACTTCATTTTTGATACCATCGTCAAATAGCACAATGGGGGGGATTTCAGTTCCAAGAAGAATACTTTCAATAAAGTAAGTAGCTTTTTCTTCATCCCATACATATTTTCTTTGAAAGTACGGAGCATAATCGATTCTGCTTGCATATCGTTCATTCAAAAATGTATGTGCTATTGATTTAACTGAATTATCAATTTTTAAATGTGTTTTAAATATTTCAATGATGTCGGTACAATCCAGTTCAATACTCATGGTGCATCTCCTTAGTTTATTTTTATTCTATCAGAAAACCTCTTGTCACAAAACTGTGATTCTTTTTTATCGATGACTGATCCTTGGAAAAAGAATTCATTGTTATAGTTAATTCTTTGTTTTACTAAGCCATCTAAAGCGAACCGAAATGTATATTGCCAGCTTGGGTTGGCAAATGCATTTGGAATTTGATGAATAGCGGGAAGCCAATCGTAGATATATCGGCATTCATCAAAAACGATTAAATCGGTAAACATTCGTGTTTGTTTTGCTTTATATGTTAATCTCGAGGTGCTGTCAGTGCAGTAATGCATGGGATATGATAATTGATTCATAACAGCATCAAAAAATAGCATTCTATTAGGTTTGTCTAAAAACTGATACATGTTGTGTTTGTTATCAAAGAACAGCAATGTATTATTTAGATCTGGGCAAATATCCATCCCTAAATTGCGGATGTCGTATGATTTTTGCAAGCAAGATAGCAATTCATACAAATCATTCGAATAGAGGGAGCCTCCGAGTTCTGCCTCTAATCGATTGCATCTTGAAACGCCTTTGAAGTTAGCATTTTTTTGATACAACAGGTTGTTAATTGCAAAAAACCTTAATAGGGTATTATTCTTTACTGTGTTTACATCAATAAAATCGTATTTTTGGTTTTTTAGTGGAGTGGTTGTTGATATATACTTCAAAAAGGGAGAGTGACAAAATCTTAAAAGTGGAACGGATATTGATCCAGTATTGCAAATCATTGCGGTAACAAAGTCACCGTAATATGTATCAAAATTCTCGCCAACAGTCTTTTTGAATGTTTCATAGCTCCCAGTTAGGGATATTGAACCCTGTGAATCAACCACACAAGCAGAAGAATTTTCTTTTATATAAAAATACCGAGCAATAATATCCTCGAATTCGTCTCTTAACTGAGAGTTGCTTGAATCGACATCGGCAAAGTTTGAAATCAACACCCCTGGAGATTCAAGACGGTGGTTCTTGAATAATGATGAAATACATCGTAAAGCATGTTGATCCGAAATTAATGGAGCGCAAGCATCTATATAGACAATATCAAACTTCTTTGGCGTGTTTTCAAAGAAATTTTCAATTGAAGTCTTTATTATTTTGGGTTGCATATAGTCAGATGAGTCAACGGATCGCAAAGCTTGAAGATATGTATTTTGACGGCTTTCAAATGCCCAAATATTCTGTGGTAAAACGCCTAAAGAAACAAATTCTTTAAAATCATTCTCGGGTTCAGGACCAGATAAATAGCAAACGGATAATTCAGAAGGATGTTTATGGCCAACCTTTTCAGAATGCATTTGTTCCCATTCTCTTATATATCCCAAATCCATTCTTTTCACCTCGGTTTGCTCATGCGATTCATCCATATCCATGAAGTAATCATATAAATCTCTGACATAAGATCTACGAACACAGCAAGACGAGGAACGATTGGTAGTTAAATGATCAATTGCCGTCTTAATAACTGAATGCCTAACTTTGTTTTTGGATTCCTGTGTATAGCTAACCACTTATCTGCTCCTATTCGATGTAAATAGATAATTTATGGTTTCATTATAACACATAAAGCGTTTTTTGTAAAGTCTTGTCGAAGAATTTACATAGAAACAATTCTTTTTTATGTATGATTTACATATTTCTTTGACTAGCATTGTAATATCACGAATTGGCATTGTGATCGTAAAGATGCTACTTCAAGCATAAAAACATAAACATTGACAGTCTCGCGTACTCGTTATTCTATCGCTATCACGCTGGAATAAGCCCACGTTACGCTGGCCCAGCGTATAGAAATCAATACAGATAAGCTTCATGTAGCTGTTTTCAAAAACAAATCCGATCTTCATACGACCACCTCATTTCTGTCGGGAACATATCTTCTACCGCAAATCTCTACGGCACGGTACGTCTTCCCATCCACGGTCATGGTAGTCCGTGTAGGCTGTCCCCGCTGCGCCGATTGGATATACAGGTACTCGGGATGCTCCTTGGCGCGCCTCATGTTGCCATCCAGGAACGTGTCCCCGTTGGCGACCTCCAAGACCTTTACGCCCTTGTTGACAAGGTAGGAGCTGAACTCCCAGATCTTTTCAAAGCGGCCGTGAGAGTCCACGATGAAGCAGTAATCCTCCGAGGGGTGATATGCGGTGATACGATAGTAATTTGCCATGTCTTTTCTCCTTTCACGCGGCAATCAGTTTCAAGGTACGGTTTGCATACGGCAGCCACACCTTATTGACATAATGCAGAACTTCTTCTGCGGGCTTGGTGTTGTGGTCTGCATAGCATTGCAAGACCTTCTTCTGGGACAGCGAATATTCCACTGTGACCAACGGCGTTTCCCGTGTATCCTTTGCTCGAATGAAGAAAATGAGGGTTTCTTCTCGGATGAACTTCTGTTCATAACCCATACCGCCGACACAGTGATGCAGAAGCTCTCCTTCGACTTTCAGATCGGCAGGGCTACGAGCTATGATAGCCACAAACCCGCTCCGCTTATTGTGTTGCATGGGGAGATACTTTTCAGCCACAGTAGCAAATTTCGCGTAAAGCTCAGCTCGCTCCTCCTGATCCTTCAACGCTTTGGCGGTCCTGTACTCGTCAATGCGGATATCGTGCCAACGCATGAAGTCGTGAGGATATCTATTCTTGTCCACCGACATATCCAGGCCGAGAAATGTGCAGGCTTTGAGATAGTCGAGATACACCCGAGCGCTGATCTGCTGTTTCGCCACATACTCAAAGAAAGGCTTATAGTCCCCATCCAGCATCTCACGAATGGGCTTGAAGTCCCGCTCACGGCAGAAGGTTTTCTTGACCTCCTCATACGCCTGCGTTTCAAGCAAAGAGGTTCCACGGCGGTAGGCCGAGAGGATGGTGGATATATAAAAATAGCGCCCTGCAAGCACCTGACGGTTGCTCCAGAGCCACTTGCGGAACTGCTTATCTTTCGCCGCTTTGGTGAGGATCTGCTTGCTGAACACGTACTTTTGAAGCCCCATTTTCATCAGATACTCAGCTTGCGGATACTTCTCATAATTACGGAGAAATTTGAGGATATCCGCCTCATCGTACAGCTCCCACGCGGAGTATTGGTATTCTGGGAACTTCGCCAGATACTCCTTGTTGACCACCGGTGCGTAGGGATCGAAACCGGAGTCGTAATACCAGCCCCACTCATCGTCCTCGTACCACTTCTGTGTTCTGTTCAGCCCCTCTGCATACCAACCGACGCTGTAGCCACCGATGTAGGTGAAGCACATATCCTTGACGAAGCAACGGTCAGAATGGACACCGTGGACAGCAACCTGCTTATAGTGCCAGTTCTTGTAGCGATGCCGGACGGCCACGGTGACCTTGACCAACTCACCGTCATTTTTGGTGAGATAGGAGTAAAACCGGGTGTTTCCATGGGGCTCGGGATAACGGATCGCATCCCGCTTGCGGATCTTTTCAACGATATATTTCGGGATCGGCTTAATTTTCTCAATCAACATGACATTTTACCTCACTTCACAATTTCAACTTTTTGATCGAGCAGCATATACAGCTTGTACATCAGCTCGGTATCGGCGTAAGGATCGGGAGCCTGCTCCGGCTCTATGATCTCACCCGTGGTGGTGTCCACCTCAAAGCCTTCAACGGGCTGATATTTCGGCAACAACCGTTTCTCGGTTTCGCTTTCGACCACCACCGTGTCGGTGAAAGCCCGTAGTTTCTCAATGTAGGCATCTGCCCGATGGTACGGGAATCCGATCATAGGCACACGTTCGGAAAGTCCGAAATCTCGGCTCACTACGGTCAGCTCCAAGGGCTTGGAAACGGTCTTGGCTGACTCTCCGAATATCTCGTAAAAGTCCCCGATACGCATAGCGATTACCGCCTCGGGGTGTTCCTGTTGATACCCCTGATAGCGAGTCCACAAGGGTGAGATTACGGGCGTTTCAGGCTCTTTTACCTCCACGGTAGGCACTTGCTCCACCTCGGGTTCCTCGTCCTCTACGGGGCTTTCAGGAGCCTCCTCGTAGGTGTCTGATGCCACCTCGTCCTCGTCGCATTTATCCGTCTCGGTGGCTTCTTCTGCCACCACCTCCGGCTCGTCAAACAAGTCAAACATGGACATTTGCCCAGCCTTGGGCTGAGGGTTGGGAGCAGGAACAACGGGAGCTTCTGCCGTTGCAGACGGTTTCGGCGTGACCTTCGGTGTAGGCTTTGGCGGCTTGTACTCCGTCCCGTCCTCGTTATAGAGTGTACCGATGATGCTGTCCTCCTCGAAATAGTGGATAGCCCACCCGAACACGATATCGCTGTGCAGACAGGCACTTGTCGCACCCTTGGCGGCCTGCTTACGTGCTTCTTCGGTGGCGTACTTCAAAAAGCCCGCCAAGGTCTTTTTTGAGATCAGCTTCTTGCCGTCCTTTTCGACGGGGACACCATTGTTGATCTTGTCTGCCAGAACCTCGCTGGCGTTCTGTTCAAGGTATTCCATCAATACCTTTTCTTCGGTTGTCGTTGCGGTGAGATGTAACGTCATGATTCAATTCCTCCTTGTCATTTATTTTGATGTAAAACAGAAAAAGGACCCCTTATTAAAAGGGATCCTCATGCCAGATGCCGTCGCGCACCTCGGAGTGCTTGATCGGTATTATGACCCATTTCGGGTTTTTCAGGATATGCCCGTCCTCCCGTGCTCGGGGAGGAAAACGGATGTAACCCGCCTTGGCTTTGACTGCTTGACGGTAAGTATAGGTTATAAAATGGCGTGTATAGCCTTTCGCGCCATCCTCCTTGTAGCAGACCTTGTAGCCATACGGATTATTCATTTCAGTTTTCATGTCACACCCCATATAGACGGCTTGCCAAACGCGGCAACGCCGAGTAAAAGTTATTCTGCATGATGGTGGTATGCAACTGCCGATCATGGGCGAAATAGTTGCGATCCGCGAACTCATAGCCCTTCTTGGTCAGCCGTTTCAGCTCGTAGTGATCCGAACCGTCGTGATGGTATCCGTCGATGTAGAAGTGACCGTCCTGCTCGTAAAGCTTGACCTTATCCAAGTGCTTGATACAGGCCAATAGATCGTCAGTGCTGTTAATGAACTTACCGCCCTGCGCGGGGCCGCACCATCTGCCGCACGTTCCGGTCAAGAGGTAGCAGTCCTCCTTGAACACACGCCCGAGGTCGTGGAGCAGCTCCCGCCAGTCGGCGTTGTTTTGCTCGTTGATCTCGTCGTAAACCCAGTTATCCGGCACGTCATCGGCGGTTGCCCAGCCGTTGTCCTCACCGTGGAGGTCGAACAGGTAAGCCCGCACGTCATCGTAGGCTTCATAATCAGCCGTATCGTCGTAGAAAACGTAGGATTTCATGTCACACCTCCTCAGTCCTCAAATTCTTCCTGCAAGGCACCAAGCACCTCATCCTCAATATCCAGATCGTCCAGCTGCTCGTCGATCATATCCCCGATGAGCTCTGCCACCATAGGCTCAAAGTCAATGTCCTTGATCCTTTGGCTGATCTTCTGCGAGACCATCTCCTCAATGTCGATGTTCTCCATGGCGGTTGAAATGGCGTCCTCGAAGTCAAAGTGACGAATCGCGCTCTTGATCTGATCCCGAATGTCATTCTTGATACTCATGGTTAATCCTCCTTGATGATGCCGTACTTATCGTCGGCGTAGTAAGCGTTGGAAAACGGATTGTAGATGGCGGTGCATTTCACACCCTTGTAGTCCACGATATACACCGTTTGCGCGCCGTCCTGCCGGCTGTCCAAAACGGTGATTTCATCCATAGCCCCGCCAAGGGAATGGATATGGGCCATTGCCTTAAAACTCTTCATAGTCGTCATCCTCCCCGTCATCGCAGTAATCCAAAAGATCGAAGGTCAAGGTCAGGGGCGTCGGATCCTCCAACGTGCCCATGCTGTAGTCGTAATCGTAGTAGTCAGCGGGAGACCTGTGGATCGCTTCAAGGATATGGAGTGCCAAGTACAGGTGATCCTCCTGAATCATGTGGATAGCAAAGTCCTTCAGACTCTCATAGGTGGTGATGATGTCGGTCTCCCCGGCCAGCTTCTCGCAAGCCTCGTTGAAGTCCATGGTGTACAGCTCTTTTACTTTCATTTTAGTGAACCTCCTTACAGTTCAAGATTTTCATGTTCATTGGCCAAAGCCTCGATAGCCAAGCGCATACCGAGGCGGAAGCCATAGATAAAAGAATCGCGCTCACAAAATCCGGAGATCTCGCCAGCGCTGCCTTCGTATTTTTCCAGAAGCTCCTTCTGCTCGTCATTGAGAGTCGCCACCAACGCGGCGCGGTTTCGCTTGCTCAACTCGGTCAGATCGCGGATCGGGGAGTAATCCCGTTTGTGTTCGTAGGGAAGCACGTTCCCGTACCACAGATCGGTCAAGGTCTTTTTCATGCCTTGTACTCCTCAAGATACTTCTTGTACGCGGTGTCCTGCTCCAAGACCTGCATGATCTCGGGCATGATCTCCTCCTTGGCCCTGCCCACGCAGCAAAGCATGAGCAGGTTGGTATTAGAGCCAAAGAGCCGACGGAAAGCATAATCAAGGATTTGGGCTATGTCTTCGTCTTTATGTTCGCTGGTCTGGTTAATGCAACAGATGGCCGTCAGGATGGCCTGTACCTCTTTCGTATTCTTCATGATACAGCCTCCTTTCAGCGCCGGATCTCAATCAAGCCCTCGGAGTATTCCTCAATACTGTCGTACTTGAAGGACTCGCCATAGGCCTCAAAATCAAAAAAGTCCAACAGACTGTCAGGTATTTCGTACCCGCAGCAGTTGAACATCTCACGGCCGTAATCGTCCCAGTCGTAGTTCTTGTAGATGTAGATATCATCGTCCCAGTCCGCGCCGTATTTGTCAACGAGTTCTTCAAACTCACGGAAACCGCGCACTTCCAGGAACGCCATGAGGGTGTCATACTTGCCGGAATCGTCCAGCACCTCGGACTCATGCAGAATCTCAAAGAGCCGCTGGGGATGCATATAGTCCCAGTTGGCTGCGTCGGACGGGAAGTTGTCAATGTCCTGAATGAACAGCTCCTCGTCGATACCGTCCAGCTCGAAGCCCTGATTGTTCAGGGCCTCTTCGATCTCATCCCACGAATCATAGTCCGCGAGATCCATC
>JAGAIH010000399.1 GCA_017626655.1 Clostridia bacterium
CTGCCGAAAGGCAAAATAAAAAATCAGGAGGTAATCCAAAATGAAAAAAGCAGTCTACTCCATCACAAGGTATCGAAAAGATACGACCGAGAAGATAACAGGTCTCGGTTATGTCACGGATACCGATCTCGTCATCGCTTGTGTCAGTCAAGCAGGTAAGCCCTACATCCGCGTGTTCGACGGTTGCGTCAAAAAGTGCAATCCTATCCCGAACAAGCCCGGTGAATTCAGAGGTACCTACTACGAGATCCGCGAAGTCCAGCTGGACACGGGTAAAGACAGTTACGAGACCCGTGAACTTGAGTTCAACTACTACATCTGGTACAAATTCGTGGATTGAGAAAGGAGATACCGAAATGAAAAACCGATTCTATATGCATGAGTTCAAATATCACGACGGTGAGTGCTACGTCACCTTCAACATCGTCGACCTGAATGAACTGAAGAACGAGATCAGCGTTGCCATCACCCGAGAGGGTAAGATCAGCGTCGTTACCTACCCCCTGTTGTCCGACGAGAAGGGTTACTACTTCGAGTACGGTTGCGATTTCACCAAGCTGGCCGTGAATGATTTCAAGGAGGTGTCGGAATGAAGGATCAGATTATGAACGACATCAACAAGAATGAGTCCACCGAAAAGAAGCCCATCATCGACCTTCTGGCTCTCTGGGAAGAAGTCGAAGATATGATCAGCGAAAGATGCGCCATTGAAGGAGGTAATAACAATGACTAATACTTACAGCAATGAAATCAGAATCGTCATCGGTTCGTGGGGTTCGTACAACGAGTGCAACGAGCGTGCTTTGGGATCCCGTTGGCTTGACTTGGCCGATTACGGAGACTGGGACGAGATCGTGGAAGAATTGGAGCGTCAGGGCTTCGAGCTGGACGGTATCGACGAGGAATTATTCATCCAAGACATTGATAACTTCCCGTCCGACGCAACGAACTGGGATTATATGCATCCGCAACGGCTCTTTGAGATTCTGCATGAGGCTGAGGTGCTGGACGATTCCGGCAAGTATGATACCCTAATGGCGTTCCTGGAAGTGCGGGGCTTTCGTGAGTTTGAAGAACTTGTGGTCGTTACGGTGCTGACTGGGACGACGACATTTATATCTACAAGAATTACGATTGGGACGATTACGGTCGTGAGATGTTCAACTGCTGCGGGTACGAGATACCCGACAGTTTGTTGGACTTTTTTGATTTTGAGGCCTATGGAGAGTCTTTCAAGTACGACGGTATTGAGGAATACTCCGAGGGCTTGATCGAGATCCGGCGCTGAAAGGAGGCTGTATCATGAAGAACACGAAAGAAGTCCAAGCCATCCTGACGGCCATATGTTGCATTAACCAGACCAGCGAACATAAGGACGAGGATATAGCCAAAATCCTTGATTATGCCTTCCGTCGGCTCTTTGGCTCCAACACCAACCTGCTCATGCTTTGCTGCATGGGCAGGTCAAAAGAAGAGATCCTACCCGAGATCATGACGGTCTTGGAGCAGGACACACAATACAAAAAATATTTGGAGGAATACACGAAATGAAGGTTCAAGAACTCTATACCATGACATTCAACGACGCTTGCGAGAAGCTGTCCGAGCATACCGATCTCATCACCACCTACGAGAGTTTGAAGGATTTTGCCATCCACAGATTCAGGAGGATCACTTGTATCTGGCTATGCACATCCTGGAGGCAATCCACAAGGCTCCCGCCGATTACTACGATTACGACTACAGCATGGGGACGTTGGAGGATCCGACGCCCCTGACCCTGACCTTCGATCTTTTGGATTACTGTGATGACGGGGAGGATGACGACTATGAAGAGTTTTAAGGCAATGGCCCATATCCATTCTCTTGGCGGGGCTATGGAAGAAATCACGATTCTGGACAGCCGGCAGGACGATGCGCAAACGGTGTACATCGTGGACTACAAGGGTGTGAAATGCACCGCCATCTACAATCCGTTTTCCAACGCTTACTACGCCGACGATAAGTACGGCATCATTAAGGAGGATTAACAAATGAGCATCAAGAACGATATCCGAGATCAGATCAAGAGTGCTATCCGTCATTACGATTTTGAAGAAGCCATCAGCGAGGCCATGGACGAAAACGACCTTGAAGAGCTGATTACCCAGAAGATCACCCAACGCATCCGTGACGTGGACATTGAGCCGCTGGTAACGAGTCTTGTCGCTGACCTGATCGACGAGCAGCTGGACGATCTGGACATTGAGGGTGAGGTGCTAGGTGCCTTGCAGGAAGAATTTGAGGACTGAGGAGGTACGACATGAAATCCTACGTTTTCTATGACGATACAGCCGATTATGAAGCCTACGATGATGTGCGGGCTTACCTGTTCGATATGTACGGTGAGGATAACGGCTGGGCAACCACCGATGACGTGCCGGATAACTGGGTTTACGACGAGATCAACGAGCAGAACAACGCCGAGTGGCGGGAGCTGCTTCACGACCTCGGGCGTGTGTTCAAGGAGGATTGCTACCTCTTGACCGGAACGTGTGGCAGATGGTGTGGCCCCGCGCAGGGCGGCAAGTTCATTAACAGTACCGACGATCTGCTGACCTGTATCCGCCACCTCGACAAGGTCAAGCTTTACGAGAAAAACGGTCATTTCTACATCGACGGCTACCACCACGACGGCTCGGATCATTACGAGCTGAAGCGGCTGACCAAGAAGGGTTATGAGTTTGCAGACCGCAACTATTTCGCCCATGATCGGCAGTTGCATACCACCATCATGCAGAATAACTTTTACTCGGCGTTGCCTCGGTTGGCAAGTCGGTTATATGGGGTGTAACATGAAAGCTGAAACGAACAATCCCTACGGCTACAAGGTCTGCTACAAAGAGGAAGGCGCGAAGGAGTACACAAGTCACTTCAAGACCTACACCTACAGACAGGCCATTAAAGCCAAGGCTGGGTATATCCGCTATCCTCCCCGATCAAGGGAGGATGGGCATATCCTGAGAAACCCGAAATGGGTCATAATACCGATCAAGCACTCCGAGGTGCGGGACGGCATCTGGCATGAGGATCCCTTTTGATGAAGGGGTCTTTTTTCTTTATCCAACAAAAAAAACACAAAAAAGGAGGACAAACACATGACGTTACATCTCACCGCAACGACAACCGAAGAAAAGGTATTGAAGGAATACCTTGAACAGAATGCCAGCGAGGTGCTGGCAGATAAGATCAACAACGGCGTTCCCGTCGAGAAAGACGGTAAGAAGCTCGTGAGCCGTAAGACGCTTGCGGGCTTTATGAAGTACGCAACCGATGAAGCACGTAAGCAGGCCGCCAAGGGTGCGACCTGTGCCTGTCTGCACAGCGATATTGTGTTCGGGTGGGCGATCCACTACTTCGAGGAAGACAGCATCCTCGGTACACTCTATAACGAGGACGGGACGGAGTACACGGCTCCTAAGCCGGCTGCATCCAAGAAAACAGCCACCGCAACAGCAACCGATACACCTACGGCTCCTGTGCCTAAACCTCAACCCAAGGTTGGGCAAATGTCCATGTTTGACCTGCTTGACGAGCCGGAGGTGGTGTCAGAAGAAACCACCGAGACGGATAAATGCGCCGAGGACGAGGTGGCCTCAGACACCTACGAGGAGGCTCCTGAAAGCCCCGTAGAGGACGAGGAACCCGAGGTGGAGCAAGTGCCTACCGTGGAGGTAATTGAGCTTGAAAAGCCATTGATAGAGCATATAAACGGTCTTGATGTGGACACCGCCACAGGCGAGATCATAGAGCCGGAACAGGCTCCCGATCCTTATTCCGACACCGAGCTGATGTACAAGATATATCTGTTGCTCGACCAGAAAGTTGAAATTGTGAAGTGAGGTAAACGTCATGAAAATGGAAAAAATCAAGCCGATTCCGAAATACATCGTTGAGAAAATCCGCAAGCGGGATGCCATCCGCTATCCCGATCCCCATGGAAACACCCGGTTTTACTCCTATCTCACCAAGAATGACGGCGAGCTGGTCAAGGTCACGGTGGCTGTCCGTCACCGTTACAAGAATTGGCACTACAAACAGGTTGCTGTCCATGGCGTTCATTCTGATCGCTGCTATGTGAAAGATATGTGCTTCACATACATCGGCGGGTACAGCGTCGGTTGGTACGCCGAGGGGCTGAGCAGGACGCAGAAATGGTATGAGGACGATGAGTGGGGTTGGTACTACGACTCCGGCTTTGACCCTCATGCCCCGCTGGTCAACAAAGAGTATCTGGCGAAGTTTCCAGAATATAAATATTCGGCATGGGAGCTGTACGAGGAAACGGATATCATCAAATTCCTCCGTAATTACGAGAAGTACCCGCAGGCTGAATACTTGATGAAGATGGGCTTGCAGAAATACGTTTTCAGCAAGCAAATACTGACCAAAGCGGCGAAGGATAAGCAGTTTCGGAAGTGGCTCTGGAGCAACCGTCAGGTGCTTGCAGGGCGATATTTCTACATATCCACCATTCTATCAGCCTACCGTCGCGGTACGTCCTTGCTTGAAACGCAGGCTTATGAGGAGATCAAAAAGACCTTCTGCCGTGAACGAGACTTCAAGCCGATCCGTGATATGCTGGACGGCGATTATAAGCCGTTCTTTGAGTATGTGGCGAAACAGCAGACCAGCGCCCGTATGTATCTCGACTATCTAAAAGCCTGCACCTTCCTCGGCTTGGATATGTCCGTGGATAAGAACCGTTACCCCCACGATTTCATGCGCTGGCACGATATACGTATCGATGAGTACAAGACCGCCAAGGCATTGAAAGATCAGGAGGAGCGAGCCGAGCTGTACGCGAAGTTCGCATCGGTGGCTGAAAAGTATCTCCCCATGCAGCACAATAAGCGAAGCAGTTTTGTGGCGATCATAGCAAGGAGCCCTGCCGATCTGAAAGTCGAAGGAGAGATACTGCATCATTGTGTCGGCGGGATGGGCTACGAGCAGAAGTTCATCCGCGAAGAAACCCTCATATTCTTCATCCGAGCCAAAGACACGCAGGATACGCCGTTGGTCACGGTGGAATACTCACTGTCCCAAAAGAAGGTGTTGCAGTGTTATGCAGACCACAACGCCAAGCCCGCAGAGGATGTTCTGCATTACGTCAATAAGGTGTGGCTGCCATATGCAAACCGCACTTTAAAACAAATTGCCGCATAAGGAGGTTAACATTATGGCAAATTACTTTAGAATTACCGCTTACCATCCCGGAGAGGATTACTGCTTCATCGTAGACTCTCATGGCCGCTTTGAAAGACTTGGAGCGTTCAGTTCCTATCTTGTGAACAAAGGCGTAAAGATCTTGGAGGTTTCCAATGGGGACACGTTCCTGGATGGCAACATGAAACGGGCGAAGGAGCATCCCGAGTACCTGTACATTCAGTCAGCGCAGAGAGGTCAGCCTACGAAAACTACCGTAACCTTAGATGGGAAGACGTACCGTGCCATTGAAGTTTGCGGGAGGAGATACGTTCCAAGCAGAGAGGAGGTGGTCGGATGAAGCCCGGATTGGAATTTGAAAACAGCGGCATGAAGCTTGTCTGTCTCGCTTTTTACTCCCTTGGTAAACGAAATATTGGCCTCTTTCAACGTAAGAACGACGGGATGTATATCACGGCTCGAAACACCTCCAAGGAGGCTGACGGCTCGTATTCATGGGTCTGGGGGCATTACTTCAAGGAGCGGATTGAAGCTGAAAGGGATTATAGAATAAGACTGGATGAGATGTGTCAATACACGTACTAACTGAATACCGTTTCGGGGGGCTGTCAAAGCTCCCCTTTTTTATTGATACTGACCCTTTATGCGCTCCAAATACTCGGTATACTGTGCTTTGATATCCTCCGGCCCGAGGATAGTCAAGTCTTGCCCGAAGGAGCTGCACCACCCGAAGAACAGGTCGCTGACCTGTACCTCAGCCGAGAAACAGATCTTATCCTCACCACAGGGAAGGATCTCGGTGTTCTCTCCGAACAGGTCGAATACCGCATCCATCAAACGGCGGTTCATTTCCAAACTGACGGTGGTGGCGATACCTGAGAACATTCCGAAAAGCTGTTTCTTATGTGTCGCTATATCGAAGCCCAATTCCTCCGGGGGCATATCTGCCTGCTCGTCAATGATCTCCACCTTGTCCATGCGGTCAATACGGTAATGGCTGATCTTATTATACCGCTTGTCGTATATCACCAGATAATAATGACCGTCTGCAAAGACTGTGGCAACAGGACTGACTACGTAGTGATGACCGTTTCTACGGTACACACGCTCATGCTTTTCGTTGTAGTCGAAATACAGGAAGATAATCTTCTGTCGGTTGTTGATAGCCGTTACGATCTCGTTCACCGAATAGTAGATATTCTCATTCGTGCTTTTCGCAGTGTTGAACTGTACGATGTTCTTTTTCAGAACCAGCCCCTTTTGGCTACCGGCCAGATCAGCAATCTTATCTACCAGTTCATCGGTCTTTTTGTGAGTGATAAAGCTGGCGGCTTGAACCGCATCCATGAGTATATGGATCTCGGGGCTGGAAAACTGTCGATCCTCCACGTAATACTGATTGCTTCGACCCCTATGAACCATGACCTCATAGCCCCACTCGTTCAGAAGTTTAATGACCTCATAAATAGTGGTTCTATGCGCCTGGATCCCACACTCGGCAAGCTTGGCTCGAAGCTCCTCTGTTCCCATGGGGTGATCTCCGTCTGTCTCGCGCAGTAGGATCTCCCAGATCTTTAACGGGCGGATGCGATTGTACTTTTCAGCGTTATTCATGATACGCTATCCCCTAAATGGTATTTATATCTCAAAAGGCCCGTTCTTAAACTCTTTGTGGTTCTCTACGAAAAGACAATACCGTGTGAGCCGGTGCGAAAATAATGCAGTTACAGATGAGTCGGAATCAAACGTGGTTGTTAGGCGTGTGCTTGTCTTGATACAAGTCGGGCTCGCTACGCTCGCCCGAGACAAGCACACGCCTGCCACAACTTAACCGTCGCAACGCGGAAAAATCAAGCGCCGACGGATGCGAGGTCGCCGCTGAGCCGCTTGGCGATCCTTCGCATTTTTTCCGTCGGCGCGAATATTACATATAACTATTCAGCCAAGCAAAGCGGTCTGTCCTCGAGAGCAAAAAGAATCGCTTGAAATGGATCGAAGCCCTGCTTGCGAGCAGTAGCGATATAAGACATGATATCAAAAAAAGCAACGGCACCGGCTTTGGTGCGGAAGCACCCCGAGACTTTCTGCTTAACCTTGGTGAAAAGAATATCTCTTTCGGCTTGGTTGTTATCAAAGGGCACGGAAAAATCCTCCGCAAACAGGCATATGTGAGCCTTGAATTTACGAAGGCGGTTCAAAAGACGAACCGGTTTACTCCGCTTCGGTTGTCCATTTTTCGTTTGAGGAGGACATTCGGGATGCTCTCGGTATCCCTCGTCCTTGAAATATGAGGCCCACCCGTCGTGGATCGCCGTTCCCGTAAAGTATGGCATGACTCCCGCTTGCCTGACTCCGGAGCCTCCCCTGCGTTCCTGCACCGAGAAATAAGTATATTTCCCATCAAACGCGCTATGGAGCCAGTATAGAGTCTTGTGCAAACGGAAGCTGGTCTCGTCGAAGTGGCAAACATCCAGCTTGCAAACCTTTTCGTGAATTCGCCGAATTTCCTCTTGGATGTTGTCATAGCAGCGACATACGAAATTGGCGATGGTTCCAACACTCATAGGAACCTTCAACACACTCTTCAAAAACTCGTGGGTACTTGTAGTGTCCCTATTTATGTTTTCAAAGATTAAGAAGGATCACCGACAGAAGGCCAACGGAAAAGCCCACCCATTGTGTCGCCGTAAATTTCTCATGGCGCACCAAGATGGAGTACGGGAAGAGTAGAACAAGCCCGATCGCCGAAATCGCCGGGAACAGGACGGATGCGGCAATGCGAGGATTCAGGTATATGACCAGATAATTCACCGCGCCATTAAAAATTCCGCAAAGCAAAGATGCGGGGGCACCAAAGCGCAGAGTCATCTTCATATCCGTTTCTCGTGTCGCAAAGGAGGCAATGACCAACAACACCGTGGAAATTCCCAATGCCACGATCATGTACATATTTTGGTTCACGTCCTCGCCCAAGACATAGGGAGTCAGCTTTTGGATGGTGGAACACATACCGTTACTGACAAAGGCAATCACTACGAAAAGGATCCACTTTAGGGTGATCCGCTCTTTGGAGTGTTCGCCCGTTTCCTTACGGTAGTTGATCAGCCACACGGACACGATCACCAAAACAAGCCCGATCAGCATGGTAATTCCCAAAGCTTCTCGAAGGATTACCACACCGGCCAAGGTAGGAACCAAAAGAGAATAGGATACGATGAGCGTTGTTTTCACCAAAGAACCGCATCTGAAAGCGAATACCACAAAAACAGTAGCCGCCGCATAACACAGTCCGAATGCCAAGGCAGGGATAATCAACTCTGCATCCCACGTCCAATCCCGATTGATAACCATGAAAAAGCACATGGCACAAAAGGATAGCATACCGCTAAACAAAAACGTGCCGGAAGAGCATTTAGCTGTATAGCGATCCTTGGCAAAGGTTTGGCCTACGCCCAACAATGCTGTGATGAAAAGGAGAAAATAAACCATAGTGATATAAATTACCTTTCTTACTTATCTGATCCTCAGACAAACGAAGATTACCGAGCCAATTCAACCGCCGCATATTCATAGGCGTGAAGCTTCGTCAACCGAACATATTTCCCGTCAGCTTCCGCTTGACAGCCTACGGTACGGACAACCTGATACGCCCCATCCGTTTCAATCACGGGGTGCTCTATGCTGTCATCCCATACGTTGCTGAGCAGAACGGACAATCGAGTTTCGTCCTTGCTCTTGGCCGCCAACAGATGCAACCCGGGACAATCATACACACGAGCAGGAAGAGGTTTCTGCGACAGATAGGCATAGATCTCCACCAACTGCGACTGAACCTCGGCATTATACAGAATATAGGGGTCAATTCCACCGTCTGGAACCGCCTCGTTCAAATCGCACGAGACGATGGCGTACCGATGACCCTGTGAATTTTGATACATCACAAAGGTGGGATAATCCGGATACGAGAGGGAAATTTGTGTCGCACCAGCCGCAGGCTTCAATGCATACCATGCAGGATTTCCTTCCACGGGTGTAGGGATCTCCGCAAGGCCAATGTCAACGCCTGCCTCCATCAGGATCTTGGCGGCAGGGGCATCCAGCAGCAAGCCCTGTTCACGTTGTGCTTTGGTCAGCATACGGGCATGTTCTCCGCAGACGATTCCCGTTCCGTCCTTGTCGTACTGGGTAGGAATTGCGTTGCGGGATAGGAAAATGCCTCCGAAGGGTTGAGAGAATCTCGCCATGATGGGACCATCACCGATGTAATGATCCGGCAGATATGCGTCTCTCAACAGTTTTTCACTTTGGTACACACGATATCCGCAGGGGGCGGTGTCATCAAACATCCGGGTAAGAATCACATCGTCAGCCAAGTGAGCCAAATGAGCGGTTTGGTACGCCAAATCTTTCCCATACTGATCACATAAAAGATACTTATGACGATGGGCACCGCCGTTACCGATCATCATTTTGTCGTACAACTCTAAGTGTGATGCAGGAACCCATTCATGGCGACGAGGAGCAGGATCGTTTTCGTCCTGAAGGTCAACGTTGGTGTTTCTGTACCAACCGATTTGCAGTCGAACAGACTCAACGATATCCGTGACGCGCTGCCGCGGGAAACGAGGGGCAACAATTGCCCAGTAGGGTGCGCCGCTTAAACGCAACATGGGTAGATTGCCCTCACCCGCCAGCACCTGAAGCAGCTCCCGCAGATCCACGCCCTCTGCATCATAATGTGTATAACTTGCGCACAAACCCATTCGGACGGTGGGATCTACCTCGTCTGCCGCATCGCGCAGGGCACGGCAAAACTGCATCATAGAGTCCCCCATGCAATCCATATAGGCGCTCCTGTTTTTGTTGGGGGCGCCTGTGAACAGGGCGGGCAGGTCTTCTCTATGCCACACCTGGCCTGTTCGTTTTCCCAGCATGTCCAAATGCTTATCGCAAGAACAGCAGAAGCCCGGGCGGACAGACTGCACGAGATCATCGTCCCACAAAATCAGATCCGCCCCTGCACGAATGATATTTCGGACATTTTCTTGCAAATAAGCCAAAAAGTCATTATCCAAGGTGCAGACCGCAGTACTCGTCCACCCTGCAAAGCTGGTAAGGCGGGTGGCGTTTTCAAACCTTTGGTTGAAATATGGGGTTCTCGGAACTCCATATCCCAATGAGTTCGTCCACACACCAACGGAAAATCCTTCACTCTTCAGTATTTGAATACTGCGTCCGAGATCCTGAAAACGTTTGTTATATTCGTTCCCCTCATAAAAAACGTCGCAAAAGCTGATAAAAACTAATTCAATACCCCAATCATGGAGGCGACGAAGATGTATATCACCATCCGGACCAAGAATTTGTTTGTTTTCTACCTGTGTGATCAGCATGTTTTTTCCTCAAAAATCAAATTTTTTTATAATTTGGACGGCTCACCCTGAAGTGAGCCGTCGGAAGAATTCAGATCTCTTTCCGTTTCCCTAGAGTAACAGCAGCGACCATGGCGGCCAGCGTCACACAGACACTGAAGCTGATGGACGACTTACAACCGCCCTTAGCAGGCACCTCGGTGACGGGCTCGGTGGTCACGATCTCCTCGGTGGGGTTCTCCACAGGAGCCGTCTCAGCAGGCGTCTCGCTCTCTGCGGGCTCGCTCTCCGTCTTGGCGTTCTCGGTAGTGGAGATATAGCTATACTTGAAGCGACCGCCGGGAGCTACGTCACCCGAAATGTAGAAATCCATGATGTCACCGGTGAACTTCCCGTAGTCTCCCTCGTCGTGAACGTTGTCCGTCCAAGTGAAATTGATGGTGTAGTCGTCACCGGAGAGGCCCAGATCAGCCTTGGCGATCTTGATGGTCATGTACTTGCCATCCACCTTATACTCCACGTCGGCGACCTTCTCGGTCTTGGAATAGTCGTTTTCAGCGGTAAACTTTTCCAGAACGAGGGTGTTGGCGGAGGCGGCGGATTTGTTCACCACATACTCAAAGGTGTTCCAGCCCTGATTTGCCTGATTGGAGTCGATGTACAGGGTCATCCACAGGGTATCTGTGTAGGGCGTAATGTTCTCTTTGCACTCAACAAGGAAATACACATAGTCACCATCACGGGCGATTTTGGCACCGATGATATCGTTTCTGCCCGAGGTCTCGGTGTAGTGGAGATCACCGTAGCCCGCGGCGTCGCGGCCATCGGTATTGCCGATATAGGCAGCGTAGTAGGGGCCCACGGCGTTCCACTGCTCGATGGATGCGTTCAGGTCAATGGTAGCGGAGGCAGTAGGAGTGGGAATGGGTCTTGCGCCCTTATACTGACGGGCAAAGTTAACCAGCTGGTAGTAGTAGTGATCCTGCAAAGCACCCTTGGTAGGCTCAATGTCACGGGAAAACTCGTCATTATACTGATCGGGGAAAGCGTTCTCTACAGCGGAGGCCATACCCTCGGGCCATACCTCATAACGACCTACGTTAAACTCATTCCAGCCCGTGACGAAAATAACTTTGGGATCGATCTCTAGCGCGTATTTGAACTGCTCTGCAAAGTTATAACCCCACTTGGAGGCCTCTGCTCCTTCCTTCTCATAGCGATCCTTGTACTCGGAGGTGTAGGAGCGGCCTGCAATATGGTTTCCGCTCATAGCAGCCAGCATACGATTCTCATAGTCGTAGTTCATGGCAACACCAACTGCCACCTGTTCCGCAATATCATCTCGATGGGCTGCTCTATCGGCGTAATAGACCGCCTGAGGATACATGGACAACCAACCCCAGTTTGCATAATCGGTTTTCCCCACCACGTATTCGGGCTGGCCGGAGCGGAAAGTAAAGAAGCTCGCGATCTCTTTTTCAATAGCGGAAGCATTGGCATTGACTGCTTCCTTACGTCCCATCACCATGGGCTTGCCATCCCAGTGGAACCAAAGATTCGCAAATTTATCGTTGCGGAAGATGTCCATGTACAGGGATTGGAGCTGAATATTGGTGTAAGTTGTATCGTAGAAGGGTAGCATGAAGGAAATCTTGGGGGTGCGCAGACCGTCGTTCATGGCATCCGTCCATTCCTCCATGAGAGCCGTGTAGTTGTCGCGCCACGTCATGCTGGAGTTGGTATTATCCGTAAAGATAACATCCACGCCGGCATTGGTCAGAAGCTCGGCCTGCTTGCGAAGCACCCACGAATCGTTGCCTCGGTAGTAGCCATAGATGGACTCGTTCCACCAGAAGGGGCGGCTTCCCAAATCATTCCAAAGCTGATTGTCCCAATCTCGCATAGCCTCAGGGTACTTCTCGGACATCTCTTGAAGATTCACAGGGGCTTGCGCAGACCCTCCGGTGTGCCACGACCAATAAAACATAGCTAGCGTCTTATCGTCGCGGAGGTCTCCAACCTCAGCGTTGGTCAGGGACACGCGACCCAGACCGTCTGTGAACACCCATGTGTCGGGCATTACCTCATGAGTATAGATGAGGCTATCCTCGGGAATAACGTAGGCGGGAGGGGTTACGTGGTCACCGCTCACGATATCGCCGGGCTCGGAGCATTCCAAAAAGTAGTTTTCTTTCTCTTCGCTGAAAACCACCTGCATGAGAGGGTATTGAATATTATTGGTCACGGGGTAACCGTCCCGATAGACATAACCCTTGAAATTCTGTGTGCTCTTGTACACGTACACGGCGGGATTGGCGTTCATGTTATGGATGAGGAACAGGTAATCGCCTGCGGGAACCTCGTCAAAGAACACGCCCTGCGTTAGGTTGTCCTGCAGGGTGAGATGTCCTGTTGCCACGGGAGCCTCGGAGATCGTATCGGCATATGTGCCCTTCCATGCGAATACCGACATATCCACTTCCATGGTAGTGCTCATGTAGGTAGCCATGCAGAAATTCATGCCCACAAAGGAGGCGTCAACGTGCAAACGCACGCCGTAGGGGCCGGACAGTCGGACTACGTCCAGATTGTCGTAGTTCGTGTAAGGAAACTTAGGAATTTGATTCACCACGGAGGACTTGCAGGTACCAAAGGGCTCGTCAGGCGCATTGGTAAAGCGGATCACCAACTCGGGCTCGCCCTGCTGCTCCACTCCATCCAGATACAGAAAGCCCTTGGAATCCTTGGGGTTTCTACTCGTCCACACGCCCACATCGCTTCCGCCATCAGAAATGTGGAAGAGGTATTCGCCTGCGGGCTGGGCATCAAACTCTACCCAGTGGCATTGGCAGTCCTTTAAGGGATTGAATGCCTTGGAAGCGATGGGCTCAGTGGCAATAGTCTTTTCATATGTACCTTGCCATTTATAGAGAGCCAAGGTCGCATAGGAGTCGGTCTTCGTCCACGTAGGCATAACGTAGCCAAACGCCGTAAATTCTCCGTTGACAATAGCTCGATAGGAATAGGTCTCGTTGACTCTCCAATCGGTACGGGTTCCCGTACCGTTCTGAACACTCACATTAGAGGCGGCATGGGCGGGTATCATTGCTGCAAAAACAGTGGTTACCATGACCACACACAGGATCAGTGCCGAGATACGTTTTGACAGATTTTGTTTCATATTGGTGTCTCCTTTGATATGGTGAGAATTAGGCGATAGCAGAATGCCAACCTTACACATTAAGCTATCACACCGACTGTCACAGGTGGACCGTCACAGGAATAGAAAAAGCTGGTACAGGCAGAGAATTGCCTCCGCAAAGATTCGCGTTATCGGGGGTGATATGAACCAAATAAGCGTAGTTGATATATCCCATCAATATCTCAACAGCCTCAGGGGATGCGCTTACTGCGGTCAGAACTTCCGAAGGAATATCTACGGTTACTGTGTTCTGATTGGTAATCACAGCATGTGCAGCCACACGATGGTCGTAGTCTCCCACGGAGAATCCGTTGACTTCGATTCCATAGCTTTCAGCGGAGGTGTGATTTTTGACGGTAAGGCCTGCGGAAACATTTTTGAACTCCACGAAAATTTGTTTCTTATCTTTCGAGAAAGATGCCATAATGGGGTGCGGAGAGGAGCATTCCTCTTCTTGACCAATACCATATTCTCTAGCTAAGGCCAATTTTGCCAAACGATCGCTCAATTCTTTTTTGAAGGGGGAATGAGCAAAATCAGGATATCCGGCCGGAGAACCCAAATCCATGTCTACGGTCAGTGTGGAATTGGGAATGGTGGACAGTGCTTTAAACTGTTGGACTCGGATGGTATCCAACCAAGGGAAATACTGCTCACCTTCCTCACGATAATCCGAAAGCTGGACATTATAGAAGGGGAAATTCAGGCCAAATCGAGCGCGTTCATCAGCTACCAGAAGCTCCAAATCATAGGCATATCGATCAGCCAAATTACGGGTACCTCCTTCGCTCTCTCCTTGGAAAAATATCATGGCCTTGAAAGGAAGTTTCAAAAATGGATGAATCAGGGTGTTAAAATAACCCCCTTCTTGAACGAGAGCACCATATGTATAACCCTCTTGGTGAGCCAATTCAACCGGCATCAGCTCACGAATACAAGAACCACCTGCGGCCATCATGATCAATCCAAGAGGAACATCGATACATTGAGTAATCTCTCTTGCGAAATACCATCCTATGGCAGAGAACATCAAAGATGCTTCCATGTTAGGACGTTTCCAGCACCAATCCGGGTTAATAACGTCTGGCTGAGGAGTGGCGCAAAACTCTTGGTGAGTATAGGGATAATCCTGCGTCTGTATAAAGAGACGGAAATTATCTTCTTCGTGGAACTCAATATCAGGTGTGAGGTACATACAAGGCTTCAAGTTCAATTCTGCGTTGGATTGACCTCCCAAAATCCACACATCACCGATCAAAATATCTTCAAGTATGACAGTATGATCATGGTCATCCGTAATCGTCATACTTTGCGGAATTTTCTCATAAAGCCTTTCAGAGAAAGTCAAAGTCCAGCAGTTATCCTCTGTGACCGTAGCAGTAGCCATTTCACCCATAAAGGAACCCGTCACTTGCGAGCCGGGGCTGTTAGAAAACCCCCAGATTTTGATGGGCTGTTCTCTTTGGAGAACCATATGAGAGGAAAACACTCCCGACACTTTAAAGTCAGGACAGCTCCAATTTGCGGCTTGCTGTGCAGTAGTCTTCTTATCAGTGGGAAGTGCGGGACCATTTCCTAATGCGTTTTCGTCAATTACTTGATTGTTCATGGCCAAATCCTTTCGAATGATAATTTGCATAAAATATTTGAACGCCGTTTTTTAAACACCACTCCAACCATGTCAACACGAATAGTCAGAAACTTCCTCGATAAGTAACCTTATCGGAATGGAATCCTGTTCATTTACATTATAGCATAGCCATATATGTTTTTCAATTGGTTCAGAACAGAAAAATTTTCCGGATGCATTGACGAATTCCTGTCCTTATGATATAATAAACTCAGAGATTCGCGGGAAGGGAGGAATGACATGACACTCAGCAAATTGGCACAACTAGCGAACGTATCTGTTTCGGTGGTCTCTAAGGCGTTTTCGGGGCGGAATGATATTAGCGATGCCATGCGAGAACATGTTTTTCGGGTGGCACGGGAGAACGGTTGCTTTCAGCAGTTCTATCATGTGCCCTACGATAAGCCTGTAATAGCGATCATTATCCCAGAGATAATCAGCGATTACTTTGTTCAGCACGTTCATGTATTGAAACGGCGCATGGATGAACGAGGCTATACCATGCTCCTGTCAATCAGTAATTTTGACCCTGCACTAACCGCAGAGTTAGTCCATTATTATACCGTACACAATAAGACACAAGGTATCCTTCTCATGAGTTCTACCAACCATGCAATCCCGGATGGGCTGTCTACCGCTATCGTTTCCTTGGGCATTGGGAAGGGGACAAAAAACGGAGCTCATATCATGCTGGATTCTCGTACTGGAATTGCCCAAGCCATTGGTTATCTGGTCGATCAAGGCCATCGGAATATTGGATACATAGGCGAGCCGTTTACCAAAACTCAGAAACAGGTCTTTTGCGAGGAATTGATAAATGTCGGTCTGAAAATACGACCTGAATGGATCATCACCGCCCGTACTCGATTTGAAGAAGCAGGAAAGGAAGGTGTTCGCCGCATTCTTTCCTGTGGTGAACGCCCTACGGCAATTTTTTCTGCTTACGGTTATATCACCAGAGGTGTAATAGAGGAATTGAATGCCCAAGGTCTTCAGATTCCACATGATATGTCCGTGGTTTCCATGGATAACGATCCGCCCCCTGTAGATCCCCATATGGATATCTCCTGTATTCCATCCGAAATCGAACGCGGTTGTGCCATTGCCATGCAGCTTTTGGAAGAGCGTATGTGTACGACACACCCAAACACATTGTGCAATATTGTCATTCCCTCAGTATTTCATGTTGGACAAAGCATTGCTCCCCTGCTTCAGTAAAAATATGTCCGATTATGAAAAAATATATGAGGAAGTAGTTCCGGTACTTTGACCAAAGCATCCATCGGAAACGGTGGATGCTTTTTCCTGTATATAGGCAACATCCATGACTTCAATTCGCCTTCTTCATCCTCTTGATCACCTTGGGGCTCACCTCCCCGACATATACTCCATCCTCGAAGCATGAGAAGTTGTCAAAAAGCAAAAGCTTCTGATCCTCCATGCCGATGGGACACACCACGTCGTCATCCAATATGTCTGATATGAAATACTGGGGCAGTCCCCGCGAATAGACAATCTTCTCCCCGGACTTTTCGATGTACTTCATGATATACGCTATGGCGGATCCCATCTCCGTCCGATCATTGATGGGTTCTATATCACAACGCCCGAAGCGTTCATTGAAGTAAGTATTCTGAATCGTAACCTGACGGCGGTGGGTATTGAAGTTGTAATCCTCCTTCTCATAGAGGATACCCGGCATGGTTCCCTCGGGGATGTAGAAGATGCCGTGAAAATGAAGGCGACCGGTCTTGGGAGAGCTTCCCAGACCCCTGCATACTTCCACCCCTTACGGGAGCAAAAGCGGTTGAAGCAGACAGAGAGCCGCTTACGGAAAGAGTCTTCGGTGTGCAAGCTCCCGTCGTAGGTGAAGGTGCAGAAGTAGTTGAACTCGTGTAGGTTGACCTTCCGGCTGAACCGCATACGACGAACAATCAGGTTCCGTTGCTTGCGCTCCAGATGCTTGTCCACGTATTCGATAGCTTCCTGCTCTGTCTTAAAGTAGGGCTTCATGCCCTGGATCAGCTTACCTCTCCTTGACCTCCTGGGCTCGTTTAAGAGCTTTTGATACAATTCGTTGAATAACTCCCGCCGTGTGGCTCGTCGCTTCACGGCGGGTTTTTTTGGCTCTTCTTGCGGTTGCTCTTGAAGCAATACATCATCAATTCCCTGCTCGGTATTTACCTCTTCTTGAGTTTCATCAACCACGGAAACTAATTCCTCCGGAAGTCTTGCCCCCGGATGCCTTGGAGCTGATCTTTTCGGGATCGCAATGTAGTGACTGCCGTCGTAATAAACTTTGGTATCTTGGTATGGCATTTGTTTTACCTCCTAAAGAATTACGCCGACTGTCCGCTACGGACGCTCTACGTGAGCCTGTCAGCGTTTGTATAGACTGTTGATAAAATAGCTGTTCTGCATTTTCAGTTCCTCCACAGTTGCTTTTTCGCTTTGGTAAGTTACGTAATCGTGAAGCCCCATTTTGGACTTCTTGGCCATGTCGTTAAAGTAATCGCTGAAACAATCCGTTGAAAACCGGTTTGCATATATCTTTTGATTCATCAAAAAATATTTCTTTTTCTCCACGTTGCCGTCCTGTGTTCCACGTTCCTTTTCGATCTTCGAGATACTGTATCCGTAGCGGTTGTAGATGGTGACATAATGTTTATAGATCGTCGCTGTTATGCTTTTCAGAACGTGGACGAGCAAGGTATTGTCTCCCCTCCGATGACGAAAGTCATAATACAGAGCCATGAAACGATCAAACATCCATTCCTGAACCATTTCTTCAATCGTGAAGAACGGCAGAGCAAGCCTCTGTTCGCCAGAGGACACGATATGAACGATTTCGCACAAATCCCTACAATCGGCTCCCCAGCTTTCGGGTCTTTGCTCATCGGTGAACACCTTGATAAACGGGTAATGATCCACCGTAGCGGAGTGTCGGCACATCTTCAACCAGGCATTGAAGAGGTCGTTCTTTTGATTAGTCTCGTCCTGCCCCTTCTTGACCTCCTTTAGCTCCAAGTTGTTCCCACGCTCCTTGCCAACCTCGGTGATGGCTACCACGCCAAATTCAAAACTACCCGCCTTCTCGTTGTTCTCCACCACCTTCTTGCCGAGGCGGAGAACGTCAAAGTCGAGAATATGAGCATGGCGGCTGCCTTTGCCGTAGTCGAAACGGAAGAAATCAAAGTTCCACATGGGGAAATTGCCCGCATCCACAAAGCGGTTGTCGGTGCGAATGGAATAATTGGAAATGATGAGCGAGGATTGCATGACATAAATAAAATAGGCTTGGGCATAGGTCTCCAATACATCGAATAATTTGGCTCGGGATAGCCCGTCCTCGTAGATCAGCCCATACCGTTCCGTATCATAGCCGTACAGTTGAAGGCGGCTGTCCCCGTGCTTTTCGTACCTTTGTTGCTTCAAGCGCACCCATGCCTTGACCGTCGCCAGGTTATACACCTTCCCGAACTCCATACACCGCCTCAGCTCCATCTCAAAGCAGACCCACGGGAAATACGAAAACTTCATGTCGTTCTTTTGGAGTATGTCCAATGCCTTTTGCCTGAACATGACCTCCTGGGACAACGCCATATCTGTGATTATAGTGGTCTTTTTCTTTCCCATAGAGCCGCAAGTCATGGACACAATCGGCAATTCGTTAATGAAGCCGCAATTTCTCGCTTCCATGTGCCGGAGCTTGGCCAGGGCTACTGTTTTGCGGAAATTCAGGAACAGGGCGCATGGGATGATGAGCAGGAGCCACCCGGGGACATGGTGGTAGATCACCAGCAGATCCACAAGGAGCTTGCCGAACTGGATGTACAGGGTGTCGAGACGGTAGGACACGGCGAAAAAGAAATAGTATGCCAAGAATTCTACCACGATGGTGGCGATGTTCAGGCTACACACCCAAATCAAGGACAGGATAACCACCAGAAAGATGTGTTCCTTGACAAAGGCAATATGCCCTAAAACAAACCTTTTCACGGGCTGATAGTACGCCTGTGCATACCGTTTGAAAAGCACTAGCGGCACCGTATCTTGGTTGTGTTTCGTATTGCTACTACGGTAGAGCTGCTTGACTGCCACCGCCAATATGAGTATACACGGCAGAAGCACCAGCCCGGCCTTGGCAACCGTCTCCGTAACGCCCATAATTGCCTCCCCGTAGGCTTTCAGATTGCTCCCTTGGAACAAAAGTCCAAATTAGTCCGCAACACTCGCCCAGAACGCCGCCCATTCTTCTGGGATCAGCCTCCACGGCATGACTTCCGAGAAGGTATTGACGGTGGGCATGGTATAGTTGGGAATGCCCAGGAGCAGACAGAAAAAGAACTTGATGGACAGCCCAAAGTCCCGGAACGCCTCTCCCATGCGGAGGTAGGATGTTTGGAACGTGGTTACTGCTTGCCATATTGTCCATGCGAATATGGATAGAGTCAAAACCCAATTAAGAAGTTTCTGTCGTCGGTTCATCGGTTACGCTCCCTTCGTAAAATTCTGTTGTTTGTTGAGTCACTTCCTCCGTAAACACAGAGGGCAGCCGACGTCCCGTGAACACGAGATAGCCGACTGCCCAAAGGATCACGGCGAGGAGAATGACAGCAAGTATTCTCTTAGCCGTTTTCAATGCTATTCCTCCTTATCGGTATTCTTGGATTTGCGCTCTTTTATGAGCCGTGCCACCGCCTTGACACCCTTTGCGATATAATCATACACCCAAAGGATCGCTTTAAGGATGTACGGCCACAGCGGTGCCAACAGGAGAATGAGCAGGACGATCATGGCGAGGGCGAAGACCACCTGCCACCATTCCAATTCGCCGGGCAAGTCAACAGGCGGGGTGATACCGCCAATGGCATCGATAGGATCGGCTACCACGGGGATGACGGTGTAAATACCTTCCTTGTTGAAGGTAAGCTGGATGATATCGAAGTCAAAGAACACGCTCTCCTTGGCGATGTAGGCCTGATTCTCGTACTTCTTATCCGCGCCGAGGAACCCCGCGTCGGGCTCAATAATGGTTGCCGATTGGGCATAGTAGTCGCTGGTAGCGAAGCGGAACAGCACCACCACCTCATCGTTAGCGGTTGCCTTGGTGTAGGTCTCTTGGATGGAGGCCACGTCCTTCACGTTGACGAGCAGGCGCTCCGAGACCTTGGCATCGCTCCCGTCCAGATCGTCTTCCTGAAGGATCTGAATGGGAGCCACCACACGGCTGGCTTCCTCCGGTCCTCCCGTAAAGGCCGCGCCGAGACCAAAATGCATCCAGTTATCCCAGAAGCTCGGGTCACTCTCCGACCATGAGGACAGAACCTGGGTGTCCAGATCGGCATCAAAGTCATAGCAGCTGTAGCCCATCTGGATCTTACCGCTGGCATTGTCCATCTTGCGGCTCTCGTCAATGTCGGCTTCAAACAAGTCCGCGCTGATGGTGCCGTTTTTCACGGGGAGTCTCCCGTTCTCATAGGTTTTGGTGTAGGCTCGGATGTACTCATAGAGCTCGTTGCTCTCCACACCACCCGAGCTGACCTTCTTGGCGTAAGGGTCGTATTCCTCAATATCGCTTACGTAGAACATATAGTACAGAACATTGGTAGGAGAATGGAAATAGCCTGTACCGAGGTTCCATCCCCAATCTGCCACATACATATCTCCCGCCTTGCCCGCGTTGATACCCAGGCTATAGCCAATATCCTCCACGTACTCATACTGCCCGTACTGGTTGGGCTTGCTCCCAAGCGGAACACCCACGTAGGGTTTCGCCGCTTGATAGAACGCGGCATTACTGGTGACCAGGATATCCTTGGTCTTGTACTCATACCATTCCGCCTTGATTCGCTGGAGCTTGCCGTATTCCTCAATGTAACTTTTAGGAACGGTAAAGTACACGGTATCCAGCTGGTTCTGATGCCCTGCGCCGAGGGTTGAAGTCTTGGAGCGATAGAAGGTGTGCTTGACCGAAAGGGATATAGTCTCCAGCTTCTCGATCTCGCAATGCAGTGTGCTTTCCTCATTGGAGTTCTGACCGTACCCTGCCGCGTAGCCGGTGAAGCGGTAGGTAGTGCCCACGTGGTACTCGGTGACAGTACCCGAGCCGTGAACGGCTAACTCAATGCCCGAAATATCGTAGCATCTCTCGTTGCTGTTCACCCGCTGATCGAAGGTAGTGCCATCGATCTTGCGGTCGATGACCTTGTACTTATAGAAAAGGTTCTTGTAATCCCCGGACTCCACCTTACTGCAAAATTCCAGGCTGAACTTCTCGTAGGCATCGGGGTTTCCCTCGGTGTTATACGAAACCGCCATCTGGATCTTATTGCGCTTGCTGTCGGTGGAAAGATTCAGCCCCTTGGGGTTGTACACGTAGATATACAGGCCATAGTTGTCCCGCTGATTGGCCTTGTAGGAGTAACAATACTCGATAAAGCTGATGACCTGTACCTCCCCGTTTTCGTCGAAGGGGTAGTCCCGGATATCGAAGGGTTTACCTCCTACTGTCGCGGGCAGGAGGTCGTCCAGTACTTTGGTATTGTCGAAGCTGCTGCCGTTACCCGCCGTGTAGGCGGTGGTGCTGAAGACCCCGAACAGAGTCACCAGCACCATCACCAGGGCGGCCACGCGGAGCAGCGGTGTTTTTACTGCTCCCGCATGGTTCAAAACTCGATCACCTCCTTGTCCAGAATGACACCCCGGATCTCCTCGATCACGGTGAAGTTGACCCGGATCTCGGCTTCCCCGTTGTAGGACGTGACGACAAGCGTGAACATATTCTCATACGCCTTGTCCGTACAGTCCTCAACGGTATCCTCGGGATACACGGACGAGAGGATCTTGGTCAGGTTGCCCTTGGGCGCGATGGTAAAGGAGCTGCCATCCCGCTTGATAGTAAAGCCCGCCGTGAGGTCCTTTTCGGACTGGAAGGAATACTTGTCCCCGTTCAGGGTGAAGTCGAAGTCCTTGTCCTTAATGGGGTTGGGTACGACCTTGACGCTGTAGTCCTTCTCTTCATCGGTGGGAGAGGCGAAGACGTACTTGACCTCTACCTTCAGCGGGTCATCCTCCTTGACTTGGAAGTTGCTTGCCGTACTCATGACGTCCTCGCCATCGACTACAACATAGAAACCTGTGAAGTCGGTGGTGAAGCCTCCCGTGAAGTACACGATGAAGCCGATGACACCGATGAGGGCGAGGATGATAAGGGCATAGATGATGATCTTACTCCAATTCAACATAGCCGTTCACCTCCCCTTAAAAGCTCATTCTGCTTCGGCTCAGAGACACGCTCTGGACGGCAGACACGGTACGGACATGGATGGTCTGGGTAAGACCGCTGTTCTTCTCGGTGACAGTCACGGTCACGAAGGGGAGCTTGTCATCGGTATAGCCGTCGAAGGTACAGGTGGCCTTGCCGAGCTGATTACCCGTAGTCCACGTGAAGGACGCGGGATCCTCCTGAGCCTCGATCTTGAGCTTGCCGTTCTCGATTCGCACCGTAAGGAAGGTGTGAATCCCGCCCGTCTTGGGGAAATAGGCGTAACAGTAGCCTTGGCTTTCCATGAGGTCGGCTACCGTAAGCTCTACGGTTCCGTTGACGGTACCCGTAAGGGTGCCTGCCGAATCGTAATTCTTCTGGGTGGTGTTGATACCGCCGTGGGTCTGGATGGAGACCGTATAATCGGTGGTATAGGACTCACTGACAGAGCCGAAGACGTTGGAGGGGAGCAGATCAAACAGGTAGGTGTTCCCGCTCTTGACCTCGGCCACGCGGATGTTCCAGTCGCTGTCCGAAACCATGGTGGCACCCGTGGGCTCGATGACCAGGGAGGTGGGCTTGCCCACGTAATTGCAGAGGCAACGGGCGGTAAAGCCTCCGTCTCGGGTGATAACGGTGATCACGATATCTCCCGTAAAGGGCTTATAGCAGGTAACGGTGGCGTTGGTGCTGCCGTCGCTCTCGGGGGTGACGGTGATGTAGTCGGTCACATCCCCCACGCCCGTACTGTCTGCCCAGGCCACCGTCCAGTCCACCTCCTTATTGGCGGTGGTAGCGGGCTTGATGGTGGCGGTGAGGGTCTGCTTGAGGGTAGGCTGATTGTTAGTCACCGCAACGGTCACGGGAGAGACCGACACGGTGATGAAGGGGCTCTTTTCGGGCTCGATGTGCAGAGATTCCGCCGTTTCGGATGCGGTGGTTTCTGCCTCGGTGTCGGAAAAGAGATCCCCGGGGTCACAGCTGGCAAGGGAGACAGCGGTGAACAGAATCACCGCAGTCATGGCCATTGCCAGCAGCTTGGTTTTGTGTTTCATTGAAAATCCTCCTTTTCAGGATGTAGAGATCTTGCGACCTCCGATCAGAAAATGATCTCGCTGTAGTCCAGATTGACGTCGCTGACGGTACCCACGGTACGGACGTTGAAGGTGTAGGTAATGCCGGTCACCTTCTCGGTGAGGGTCACGGTGACATAAGGCTCCATATCGTCGATGTAGCCATCAA